>JAYTBL010000656.1:0-3549 GCA_043736975.1 Polyangiaceae bacterium | reverse complement strand
GCTTCTGCGCGCGGAACTCGGCCTCGGTGCCGTACGTCCACACGGTGCGGCCCGCGACGGCGGGCGTGATCTTGAAGGCCGGCGGCGTCGCCTTCTTGTTCGCGAGGTCGACCGCGGCCTCGTTGAACCAGACGCGAACCACCTGGCCCTTGATCTCGAAGTGGCCCTTGTCGTCGAGCGCAGGCTGAGTGACCTTCAGCGCGGTCAGGGCCTGCATCGTCACCGGCGAGGCCTTCGAAGGCAGCGGTGCGCGCTCCGACCAGCTCTCGTCGGGCGGGGGAAACGTGATCGGCGCGCCGCTGCCCACCACCAGCCCGAGCGGCGGCGCTGCGCTGCGATGACAGCCTTGCGCCACGGCAAACGCCGTGACGAGCCCTGCGAGCGCGATGGGCGCGCGTCGATTCATGATCCGCCTCCAGGCCCGAGAACGCCCGGCGAGGTGGGTGCGATTCCGCTACCCGGCTTCCGCTCCGGGCCGATCTTTCCAGGGCATGGTCGTGCCGGTGGTCGCGGGCGGTAAGCCTCGGTCCCTGGAGCCCTGATCCAGGGCGGTCGCTCGTGGCGAGAAGAGACGACGCAGATCCATCGCCCGATGAGGGTCGCGGACGACGGAACGGTCATTGCTCGCAGAGGCGCATCATGAGCACCAAGCCTGGCGTACCGCGTCCCTCCCTTCGCAAGGCGCCCGTGAGCGAGCCCGCGAGCGCGCCGCCGGCCATCCGCGATCGGCTGCCGACGCTCGAGCTCGAGGATGACGATCTCGTGGTCGACGCCGAGCCTGTCGTGGCCCGGCGCGCGCGCTCGTCGCCGCCTCCGCCGCCGCCTGCCCGGAGCGCCGTCGTCCCCAAGCTGGAGGGGGCGCCGGCGCCGATGCCGACGATCGCGCCGCTCCGCGCGCCGAACATCGACCTGACGATGCCCTCGTCGATGGCCTCGAGGAAGCCGGTCCCGCACATGCTGAAGCTGATCACGCCCACCGTGTCGATCGTCCCCGAGCCGCCGCGCGTGGCTTCGTCGCCGCCGGTCGTCGAGGTTGCGCCGCGATCGCGCGTCGAGGCGAGGCGGTCGCGTCCGGAGTCGCTGCTCGACCCCACCGAGGTGCTGTTCGAGGTGATGTACGCGCTCGAGCACGTGGAGAGCTCGTGGCAGGCCGCGAGCGTGTGCGCGGAGGCGCTCGCGCGGGCGCTCGGCGCGCGCAGCGTGGTGGTCCATGCGCACGATCTCGTGGGCCGCGAGCTGCGCGCGATCGGCGCGCACGGCGATCACGCGGTGGAGATCCTCGGCACGTCGGGCTCGAGCGACGACGATCTCGTGGCGGCGGCGGTCATCTGCAACGAGAAGGCGGTCACGATGCGCTTCGACGGCGAGCTGCCGCGCCTCGCGCCGCGTCGCCTCGAGCTGATCGGCGCGCCGCGCACGCTGGTGGCGGTCCCGGCGATGGCGTGGGGCCGCTGCGTCGCGATGATCGAGGTCATCGACGCCGACGATCGCTACGCCGCCCGGGTCTCCGACGCCGCAGGCTACGTCGCCGAGCGCCTCGCCGCGTACCTCTCCGGCCGCCGCGCCGCGTAGCGTTACTTCCCGCGCGGTGGAGCCTTCGCCGCGAGGGTCGGCCAGGCAGAGCGTCTGCTATGCTCGTCGAGGACAAGGGCATGAAGCTCGAGTTTCTGGACGGACACATCGCTGCGCTCGGCGTCGACCTGGCGCTCGCAGAGATCTATCGCGGTCCCCTCGCCGGAGCACGTAAACCACTGTGACCACCACCTACGAATCGATGCAGGTCGAGCGCGCAGACGGGATCGTCGAGGTCTCCTTGATCGGCCCGGGCAAGGGCAACGCGATGGGCCCCGCGTTCTTCCGCGAGCTGCCCGAGCTGTTCCGCGCGCTCGATCGTGACGAGGCGGCGCGCGTGATCCTCGTGCGCGGCGCGAGCGGCGTCTTCAGCTACGGGCTGGATCTGAAGGCGATGGGCCCGCTGCTGATGGGCCACGTCGCGCCTGGCAACCTCGCCGCGGAGCGTACGCGGCTCCTCGATCTGATCCGCGACATGCAGACCGGCTTCGATGCCGTCGAGCGCTGTCGCAAGCCGGTCATCGCCGCCGTGGCGGGAGCCTGCATCGGCGGCGGCGTCGATCTCGTGGCGGCTTGCGACATCCGGATCGCGTCGCGCAGCGCGCTGTTCAGCGTGCGCGAGGCGAAGGTCGCGATCGTCGCCGACATGGGAAGCCTGGCGCGGCTGCCGCGCATCATCGGCCACGGCCACACCCGCGAGCTCGCGTTCACGGGCCGCGACATCGACGGTGAGCGCGCGCTGCGCATCGGGCTGGTCAACGATCTCTACGATGACGAGCCCGCGCTGCTCGCTGCCGCCCGCAAGCTGGCGCGCGAGATCGCCGACAACCCCGCGGTGGTGGTGCAGGGCATCAAGCACGTCCTCGACTTCGGCGAGACCACCACGGTGGCGGAGGCCAATCGCTTCGTCGCGGTCTGGAACGCGGCGTTCCTCGCGTCGGCCGATCTCGGCGAGGCCTTCCAGGCGTTCATGGAGCGCCGCCCGCCGCGATACAAAGGCTGATTCACACGCGATTCACGCGGCAGAGCGCGAGCATTCATCCGGGCTGCGCAGGCCGATCCGATGCAGATGGCCAGTCGTGATGCGCTCCGCGTGATGACCACTCAACGTGGCGACGGCGCGCGGCGCCCGTGGCCCGCAGCGCTCGTGGGAAGACGCATGCTCGCCCGCAACCTCGACGCCATCGCCGCGCTCGTGCGCCGGACCGCGAGCGCGAGCGCTTCGGCATGCTGCACGGCCACGCGCTGCTCTCGCGGCATCCGCTGGAAGGTGGCGAGGACCGCCGCTTCGCGCGGCGCCTCTGCCACGACAAGGGCTTCGTGGTGGCGACGGTACAGTCGCCTGCGCTCGGTGACCGCGCCATCGACGTCGTGTCGGTGCACCTCGAGCCGTTCGCGCCCGGCGTGCGGCGCCCGCAGATCCTCGAGCTCGCGGCGGCGCTCGGCGTGCGGCGCGAGCAGACCGGCCGTCCGCTGGTGGTGATGGGAGACATGAACACCGGCTACGGCGATGCGACCAAGGGCGTCGGGCCGCTCGCCGCGGAGCTGGGCCTGAAGGCGTGGCGTCCCGAGGAGAAGCTGCCGACCTACTCCACGGCGCTGCCCCTGGTGCGCTTCGACGGGGTGCTCGCTTCGCCCGAGCTGGCGATCGTGGCCTGCTCCACGCTCGCCGACAAGGTCTCGGACCACGCGGCGGTGGTCGCCGACATCGTGTGGCACTGACGCGAACGCCTACTTCGCGAAACTACCCTCGGAGCCATCCCCCATGAGGCTCGCGTAGCGCTCGATCTGGCGTAGCGCCTCCGCCGAGACCGCGGTGAACTCGACGCCGATGGCGCTGAGGCCCTTGCGCTCGTCGGAGCGGGTGGCACGCAGCCACTTGATGATCGCGGGCTCGGAGACCACGCGTCCGTCGAGGGGGAGCGCAAAGCGGACCGTGACCTCGGTGCCCGCCTTGAGGCCGGCGCGCGAGACGAC
>JAYTBL010000655.1:0-3550 GCA_043736975.1 Polyangiaceae bacterium | reverse complement strand
CGACGCCCACCACAGTGAAGGGTGTGTTGCCGACACGCACCGTCTGCCCCACCGGGTTGGCGGTCGGGCCGTAGAGCTTCGAGACCACGGTCGCGCCCAGAACGATGACCTTCATCCCCGCATCGACGTCGGCCTGCGTGAACGCCGCTCCCTGATCGATGGGCCAGCTGCGGATCTCGAAGTACTCGGGCGTGGTCCCGGTGATGCTGGTGGTCCAGTTGAGCTCGTCACTGACGATCGACTGCGTGGAGCGGAGCGAGGGCGCGACGGCCTTCACCGTGCCGATCTCACTCCTGATGGCGGCGAGGTCGTCCCAGGTGATGGTGGGCTGCGAGCCGTAGCCGCCCTTCGATCCGCCGGCGCTGCTCGAGCCGGGGAGGACGATGAGGAGGTTCGTGCCCATGGCCGCGAAGGCCTCCTCCACGCGCGCCTTCGCGCCGGCACCGATGGCCATCATCGCGATGACGGCCGCGACGCCGATGATGATGCCGAGCGTCGTGAGAAACGATCGCATCTTGTTCCGCATCACGGCGCGCAGCGCGATCTTGAGGGTGACGACCGGATTCACGCGGGCGCCCCCGCCGCGGCGATCTCGGGGACGGCGGCCTGCTTCGGCTCCTGCCGCTCGTCCGAGAGGATGAGGCCGTCCTTCACCACCAGCACGCGCGACGCGTAGTCCGCGATGTCGGTCTCGTGCGTGACGAGCACCACGGTGATGCCGGCGCGCCCGAGCTCCTGGAAGAGGGCCATCACCTCGATGCTGGTCCGGGAGTCGAGGTTGCCGGTGGGCTCGTCGGCGAGGATCACCTTCGGCTCGCCGACCAGCGCGCGCGCGATGGCGACGCGCTGCTGCTGGCCACCGGAGAGCTGCGCCGGCGTGTGATCGAGCCGCGAGCCGAGGCCCACGCGGTCGAGCGCGATGCGCCCGCGGCGACGACGCTCCTTGCCGCCGATGCCGCGGTACACCAGCGGGAGCTCGACGTTCTCGAGCGCGGTGGTGCGCGCGAGGAGGTTGAAGCTCTGGAACACGAAGCCGAGAACCTCGTTGCGCGTCTCCGCCAGCTGGTTGCGGCCCATTCCCGCCACGTGGCGGCCCGCGAGCATGTAGAGGCCGGTGGTCGGACGGTCGAGGCAGCCGAGGATGTTCATGAGCGTCGACTTTCCAGAGCCCGACGAGCCCATGATGGCGACGAACTCGCCGGCCTCGATGTCGAGCGAGACGCCAGCGAGGGCGCGCACCTCCACATCGCCGGTCTGGTAGACCTTCGTGACGTCGCGGACGGAGATGAGCGCAGGCTCGGCCATCTCAGAACATGCGCCCCATGCGAGGCGCGGCGCCCGGGGGGGCACCGCCGCCGCCGCCGGTCGCCGCGGGCTTGCCGCTGACGATCACGTCGGTGACGACCTCGTCGCCCGGCTTCAGATCGCCCTTCACCACCTCGGTCGCCGCGCCGTCCGAGAGACCCGTGGTGAGCCGCACCGCCTGGGGGACGCCGTTGCGCATCACGTAGACGGTGCGCCGCTCGGTTCCGCCCTCGCCCGATCCGCCGGGCCGGGCGCGGCGTTCGCGGCCGGAGCCGCCGGGGGCTCCGCTCCACGAGTGCGCGGGACCGGCGCTCGACGAGCCGCTCGCCAGCGCCGAGGCCACCTCGGGCGGCGGGCGGAAGCGCAGCGCGGCGTTCGTGACCGAGAGCGCGTCGTCGCGCTCGGCGTAGACGATCGTGACCGTCGCGGTCATGCCAGGGCGGAGCTTGAGATCCGCGTTCTGGAGATCGATCACCGCGTCGTACGTGACCACGTTCTGCACGGTGGTCGCCGAGTTACGGATCTGGCTGACCTTGCCCTTGAACGTCTGTCCCGAGAACGCATCGACGGTGAACGCCGCGTCCATGTCCGGCTGCAGACGCCCCACGTCACCCTCGGCCACGCTGGTGTGGACCTGCATGGTGTGCAGATCCTCGGCGATGACGAAGAGGATCGGCGCCGACATCGAGGCCGCGACCGTCTGACCGACGTCGACGGCGCGCGAGATGACCGTGCCGTCGATGGGCGAAAAGATGTCGCAGTACGACAGGTTGACCTGCGCCTGGTTAAGCGACGCCCCCGACTGCGAGAGCGAGGCTTGCGCGGCCTCGGTGGCGGCCCGCGCCACCACCACGTTGGTCTCCGCAGTCTGGAGATCCGAGGCCGAGGCGAGCGAGCCCTCGAAGAGTGACTTGGTGCGCGCGAGCACCAGCTGCGCGTCCTTCTCCTGGGCTTGCGCCTTCGTGACCCCAGCCTTGGCCGAGAGGAAGTTCGCGCGCGACTGCTCCACCGCGGCCTGGAACAGCTGCGGGTCGAGCTTCGCGAGGAGCTGCCCCTTCTTCACGGTGGTGTTGAAGTCGGCGTTGAGCTTCTGGATGCGCCCGCTGACCTGCGCCCCGACCTGCACGGTGACGGTCGCCTGGAGCGTGCCGCTCGCCGTGACCTTCGCCATGATCTTCCGGTTCTCGGCGGGTACCGTCTTCCACACGAAGTCCGGCGCGGCGTGCGCCTTCTGGTAGCGCCAGGCTCCGAAGCCGAGGCCCGCGAGGACGACGAGCGCGACGATCCAGACGATGACCTTCTTCTTCATGGGGAACCGGGACAGTGAGCGAGCGCGAAGAGCGCCTGGAGGCGCGCGCTGACGACGTCGAACTCGCGGAGCGCGAGCGAGATCTCGGCCTGACGGAGCGCAGAGGCAGCCACGACCAGCTCGAGGCTCGTCCCCTGCCCTGCACGGTACGCGGTCTGCGTGAGCTGGTCGACGCGCGCCGCGAGCTGCTGAGTCTGCGCGGCCACCGCGAGCGCGGCCTCGGCGACCGTGATGCTGCGCCGCGCTTGCGTGACCTCGATGGTGGCGTTGCGGCGCTGCGACTCGAGGGAGAATGTCGACTGGTCCCGTAGCGCGCGCGCATTGCGGAGCGCGCCGTAGCGCGCCCCGCCGTCCCAGATCGGGATGCTCAGGACCGCAGTGACGTTCCACGAGCGCCGCTGCGCGGTGTTGCCGAGGTCGGCGGTGGTCGTCGAGAACTGGCTCTGCGCCGAGAACGTGGGGAGGAAGTTGAGCTCGACGTTGGTGACGTTCCGCTCCGCGACCTCGAGCTTCTTCTGCGCGGCCGCGAGGTCCGGGCGCTGCGCGAGGTTCTCGAGGCGCGGGCAGGTGCGCTCCGCCTCCTGCGCGACCGCGTCGACGCTGATGCCCTTGGCCACGCCCACCTGCTCGGGCAAACCGAGGGCGAGCCCCAGCGCTTCCCGCGATTTGCGGAGCGACTCGTCGCCGGTCACAATCGCGGCGCGCGCCGACGAGACATCCTGCTCGGCGCGCACGACGTCGAGGCCGGTGCCGACGCCGAGGACCTGCTTGCGCGACGTCAGCTCGTGCCGCTCGAGCGCCGTGCGGAGCCCGATGCGATTGAGCTCGGCCACGCGCTCGGCCGCGACCACCGCGACCACCGCGGTCGCGGTGCCGAGCGTGATCTGGCGCGACGTGTCGTCGGCCGAGAGGCGCGCGGCCTTCTCGTTCTCCCTG
>JAYTBL010000654.1:0-3557 GCA_043736975.1 Polyangiaceae bacterium | reverse complement strand
TTCCAGTGCGAGCGCAATTTCGCATAAGACGCCTTCGGTCAACCCAGCACGAGCGGCGCTTGGCCAACCGAACCCGCTAAGTTTTCCTTCTCGCTCGTTACGTCCGCGGATCACAAGGTCGGTCATCTCCACCGCGATGCGCGGGTCGACGACCTTGCGCCACACGAACGGCGAGAGCGCATCGAGCACCTCCTGCCCGAACGCGACATCGCCGGCGACCGGGCGGGCGCGGAGCAACGCGGCACGCTCCCAGGTGCGCCCCCACGTCTCGTAGTAGCGCTCCGCCGCGCTCAGCGCGTTGACGAGCGGCCCGCGGGAGCCCTCGGGCCGCAGCCGCAGGTCGACGCGCCAGCACATGCCCTCGTCGGTCGCGTCCTCGAGCGTGGCGGTGAGCCGCTGCGTGACGCGCGCGAAGTGCTCGTGCAGCGTCTGCTCGACGGGCGCCACACCGACGGCAAGCCGCGCCTCGCCGTCGTCGGTCTCGTAGAAGAGGAGGAGGTCGACGTCGCTCCCGCAGTTCAGCTCGCGCCCCCCGAGCTTGCCCATGCCGAGCACGGTGAACGCGCACGGTGTGCCCGCCGAGGTGACGGGCGGCCCGAAGCGCGCCGCCGCCCAGCCGAGGGCCTCGGTGGTCGCGATCTCGATGCAGACCTGCGCGATGTCCGAGATCTCGCGAGCGGTGGTGTCGATGTCGCCGCTCTCGCTCGCGAGCAGCTCGCGCGCCGCGACGCGCAGACGCTCGCGCTGCGCGAACAGCCGCAGCCCGCGCCGCACCGCCTGCGGATCGCCGTGGTCGGCGACGAACGAGAGCGCGAGCCGCCGCAGCGTGCGCAGATCGCGGGCGATGCGCATCTTGCCGTGCGATGGCGATGACGTCCTGCGGACGCGTGAGGATCTGCGCTTTGAGCGCGGGATACGCCGCGGAGAGGAGCGCCGCGAGCGCGATGACCTCGCCCGTGACCGCAACCCCGCGCTCGTGCGCGGCCTCGGCGTAGGCCGCCGAGAGCGCGCCCGCGGAGTCTCCGGCGAGGGTGTGGAGGAGCCGTTTCATCACGCCGGAGGGCAGACTAGTCCGCCTCGCGTCCGGCGGTGATAGCTTCTCGGTGTGAGCTCGTCGCGTCTCGCCGCCTCCTGCGTTGTGCTCGGCCTCCCTCTCCTCGTCGCCTGCGGCAAGGCTCAGCGCCCGCCGTCCGCCCAGCCGGCATCCGCCGCATCCGCCGCATCCGCATCGGCGGCGCCGCTCGGCGACGCGTCGGCGCCACCGGCGGCGGAGAGCCCGGCGTTCGTGACGTACGTGACCGTCGACGCCTCCTGGGTAGAGACGGCGCTCGTGCCCACGCCGGTCGTCTCCAAGGCCTGGGCGGCCGATCCCGCGAACGCCGCGCAGCTCCTGCCGACCGTGCGGCACATCCTCATCAAGGCCGACAAGGACGCGCCGGCAAAGGTCGCCGCGGCCCGCGCGAAGGCGCTCGCCATCATGGCGCGGCTGAAGCGCGGCGAGGACTTCGCGAAGGTCGCGAACGACGTCTCCGAGGATCCCGGGAGCAACAAGAAGGGCGGCGCCTATCCCGGCACGTTCGTCGCGATGTTCATCGACGAGTTCGGCACGGCGTACGCCGCCCTCGCGCCCGGCGAGACCACCAAGCAGCCCGTGAAATCGCAGTTCGGCTGGCACATCATCAAGAAGGAGCGCCTCGACGACGAGGCGGTGGCCACGAGCTACAAGCGCGCCAACGCGCTGCCGGTCGCGCGCCGGCTCGCCGGTGACATCGCCGAGCACCTGCGCCCGCCGCGCGCCGAGGCCGCGGCCACGCGCGAGGTCGATGCCGCCATCGCCGCGCTGCTCGGCGCCGCCGCCGCAACGGACGCCCATCGCCCCGAGGTGCGCCTCGTGCCCGTCGACAAGGTCGCCACCCCGCCGCCTGGCCGCACCTGCGAGAAGCTCGTCGCCACGCCGCGCGAGTCGACCGTCATCATCACCAGCGAGCACGACGAGGGCTACATCGTGAGCAAGGCAGGGCCGGAGAGCCAGACGGACCCCGGCGCGCGCGCGACCGCCGCCATCGACGCGCCCGACGCACCGTGGAGCTACTGCCGCCCCGAGCGCGCGGGCGCGAAGCTCACGGCCGCGCAGATCCGCGAGATGATCGAGAAGGCGCAGAAGCCGCGAAAATGAAGCTGCTGCAGCGATCCGGGCTGTTCCTCTTCTGCGCGCTGCTCGTCTTCGCTCCGCGGCGCGCGCACGCCGAGCCGAACCGCATCACCGTCGGCATCTACGTCAACCAGGTCTCGAGCCTCGACCTCAAGGCGAACACCTTCACCGTCGACTTCTGGATCTGGTTTCGCAGCGTCGCGAAGAGCGCATCGCCGCTCGACAGCTTCGAGGTGGTGGGCGCGCGCATCAACGCGAAGAGCAACGTGATCAAGAAGGTCCTTGCCGACGGCCAGGACTACGCCGCGGTCCGCGTGAACGCGACCATCTACCGGAAGTGGGATCTGCATCGCTACCCGTTCGACGACCACCCGCTCGAGCTCGTGATCGAGGACGGTGATCTCGACGCGTCGCGCAGCGTGTACGTCGCCGACGTCACGAACCAGGGTCTCGACCCCGACGTGGGCGTCGCGGGGTGGTCCATCGACGGCTTCGAGCATGCGCTGGTCGATCACGTCTATCCGTCGAGCTACGGCGACACCTCGCTGGGCACGAACGCGGAGGGTCACTTCAGCCGCTACGTGCTGCGCCTCCAGGCGCGCCGCCACGGCAGCTCGCGCTTCCTCAAGATCGCGCTGCCGCTGTTCGTCTCGGTGCTCGCCGCGTGGTGCGCGTTCTTCATCCGCCCCAAGGACGCGAGCCCGCGCATCGGCGTCGCGGTAGGCGCGCTCTTCGCCGCTGCCGCGGGTACGGTGGCCATCAACAATCAGCTCCCCGAGATCGACTACGCGACGATGGCGGACCGCACCGTCTTCCTCACGTTCACGATGATCGGTCTCTCGCTCGTCGCGTCGGTGCTCGTGCTGAGTCTGAACTACGCGGGGCGCGAGGCCGCCCACCGGCGCGTCGACAAGGTCGGCGCGGTGCTCTTCCCCGCGCTCTTCGCGGTGCTGCTCGTGTGGGTAGTCCGCTGAGGGTCAGCGCTTCTTCGACGAGCCGCGGCAGGCGTTGGCCTGGGACTGGGACTGGGACTGGGGCACGAAGAGGCCCGAACGGCCGCCGATGATCGCGCTGATGTACGTCGCCGGGCACGGAGTGGCGGGCGCGATGGGCAGGCGCTCCGTCACCGTGCCGCCGCAGGTCAGCACCGACAGCGCAGCGTCGTTCTTCCGGGGGTGTACGAGGACGAGACCCGACGTGGATTTCGCCGGCGGATTCTACTCGGGGTCGTCGTCGCTCGGGGTGACGATCGGCACCACCGGATCCTCCAGCAGCGCGCCCGTATCGGCGTCGACGACGAAGCGGAATGGCGTGTGGTCCTTCACGACGTCGACGGCATACGCGAGCGTGTAGCTGACGTACGCGAACCGCGGGCCCGGCGAGACGTCGATGGTGAGACGCGGCG
>JAYTBL010000653.1:0-8697 GCA_043736975.1 Polyangiaceae bacterium | reverse complement strand
ATCCGACGGGCGCGCGATCGGACTCGTCGTCGACGGTCAGCCCACCGCCGAGCGCACCACCGCGACGCGCTGGGTGCTCCCCATCGATCTCGAGACCGGCCAGCTCGGCGAGCCGGAGCCGCTCGGCTACTCCGATCTCGCGGGCCGCACGCTCGAGGCGTGCACCGACGATCTCGTGGGATGGATCTTCGATACGTCGCTCGCAGGCACGACGGTGCGCGTCCACGTGCCGGCAGGGGCCGGCTCCATGCACTCGGTCTATGCGCGCATCCGGCTCTCCGCGTCGCGCGCATGCGTCGAGCGCGTGGCCGGCATGTACGACGGTCAGACGCCCGAGCGCGCCGCCCAGTTGACGCGCGCGGGCGGCGGACGCGGGCCCATCGCCGCCAAGCCCGGGGAGGTGATCGCAGCCGCGTTTGCCGCCCAGGCGCGCTACGCGCTGCGGTGCACGGTCGCGAAGTAGAGAGCACGCGACTCATGTGCGTCTCCGCAGCACGTGCAAACGATCAGGGGCTGCCGTTCAACTTCGACTTTTTACGTTGCAAAAGTGAACGAAATGGGTCTCCCGCCTTGCCCGCAAGCTACCGATATTGCTTGCTTTAGCTCCAGGCACGAGAAGTGCTAAGGATTATAGTGCCTACGCGGAGTGTGGCTGCCCCCCCGGCCCCTTCGCGTAGGTTTTTTCTTTTGTGCGCGTCTCCGTTGAGCGCGCTCGGGCTGCGCTCGCGATTCGAGTCGCGCGATCGAGAGTAGTCTCCCGCGCCGTGAAGCCCTCGTATCGCTCCCCTTCCTTCGCGCACACCGCGGCGCTCCTCGTCCTCTGCTTCGCGGTGTCGTGCACCGACACCGCTGCGACGCCCCCCGGAGACAGGACGCCGTCGGTGATGCCCGGCGAGATCTGCGACGTCGAGAACAGGCCGCAGCTGAAGCTGACGTTCGACCCGCCGAGCGTCGTGGTCGCGCCCAACGAGACGCGCCCGGTTCGCCTCACCGTCGAGCCCGACGCGTGCGAGCCGATGACCGCGCGGATCGTGTCGGCGAATCCGCGGATCGGCGAGGCGCCCGCCGAAGCGAAGTTCGATCTCCGCCACGCGACCTTCGACTTCTTGATCAAGGGCGACGCGCTCGGCACCACCACCATCAGCGCCTCGGCGGACAGCAAGGACGGCAACGGCGCGCCCTACACGACGACCGTCGCGCTCCCGGTCGACGTCCGTGATCGCACGCCTCCCGCCTGCGCGGCCGGCGGCGACGCCTCGGAGGGCACGCTCGCGGCTGGCGCCACCGTCCTGCAGGGCGCAGGCGCGCTCGGCAAGGCCTACCTCTCGGTCCCGCCCGGCGCGTTCGCGCGCGACGACGAGTGGGCGCTGCCCGCGTTCCCCGCCAAGATCGCCTGCGACGGCGCCGACCTCACCGCCTCGATGCCCGACGCGAAGCTGCGCGCGCTCGGCCCGAGCGTGGCGTTCACGGTCAAGGCGCCGCTCACCATGGGCAAGTCGCTGCGCCGCGAGATCGAGGTCGCCATCCCGGTGAACCCCGCCGCGTTCCCCTCGGGCGGGCGCATGCGTCACCTCCAGGTGCTCTACCAGAGCCCGCGCGCGAAGACGCCGCGCCTCGTCCCGGTCGCGAACCCGCGGATCGATCCTGACGGCGCGGGCGGCTACCTCCTCAAGTTCCAGACCCCGTGGTTCGGTACGTTCCAGGCGGCGGTCGCCGAGACCGCCGGCTCCACGACGCGCAAGCGCAAGCTGACGCACCGCGCGGTCATCGGCTTCTCGATGGGCGGCGGCGGCGCGGCCGTCTTCGGCATGCGCCACCACGATCAGTTCGATGTCGTCGCGCCGCTCGGCGGCCCCAGCGACTGGACCTGGCTCCTCTGGTACGTCGAGCAGAACGCGCTCGGCGGCTTCTGCCCCGCAGGCAAGACCTGCACGAAGGTCGCGCCGAACAGGTACCCGATGCAGGAGACCTTCGCGCACACGATGGACTACGATCACTGGTTTTACGAGAAGGGCAACGGCAACGGCGGGAGCTTCCCGCGCTCCGAGTACGTGCAGATCTTCGAGGACCTCGCGCTCTCGCTGGGCAACCCCAACGGCTCTGGCTCGGACCCGGCGACGCTCGGCTTCGCGCTCGGCCCCAAGAAGGACGACCGATCGCTGATCATGCCCGACGGCACGGACTGCACGTTCACCCTCGATCCCATCGGCGATGATCCCGATGAGCAGCGCCAGAAGGATCTCGACGCCAAGTGCCGGGCGTTCCGCTGCGATCCCAAGAACGCGTACCGCGCCGACACGAACTACTTCGACGACGAGTACAACCCGGATGGGACGCTGCCGGTCATCGGGTTCTGCGACGGCAACTCGGTGCCGAGCGAGACGACGCAGATCGGGTACGTCAACACCTGGGCGCCCGGCGGCAACAAGTCCGTCAACCTCGGGCTCGCCGTGGATCTCAACAAGAACGGCATCCGCGATCAGGGAGAGCCAATCATCCGCTCCGGCCACGAGCCGTACGACGACTGCGGTCCCGACAAACTCTGCGACGCCGACGAGCCCGGCTACGACCCGGAGACGAACCCCGATCCCAGCCAGGACGACTACGACTACCAGCTCAACCCGAGCGGCACCGAAGGCAACCACCGCTACGACGAGGGCGAGCGCTTCCTCGACTACGGCCTCGACGGCGTACCCAACACCGCGGGTCGCCACATCGCCGGCGATCCCGGCGAGGGCGACGGCAAGTTCACCGAGTCCACCGGGCTCGCGAACTTCTACGCGAACGACGCGCACAACATCATGTCGCGGCGCGTGAAGAACGCGCCCGGCGGCGACCTCACCGACGACGCGCTCCGCCGCGTCGACGTGCTGAACGACGGCGGCGTGCGCGACCTCTTCAACTTCGCGTCGGTCGCGAACCACTTCGCCGGCCAGATCCACGGGCGCAAGGCGCCGAACGGGCTCCCGCTCAAGTCAGTTGCATTCTACAACGGCTTTCACTTCCTCCCGGGACAGCCTCAGGACCGCCCGAACTTCCTGAACCTCGGTGACATCCGCTGGGCGGATGTCGCCGACATGCCGCACGTCCGCTACGGCGACCTCGACGCATCGCGCGAGCTCATCGAACGCGACGGTGACGGCCAGCACGTCGGCACTGCCGCCCAGCTGCTCGCGCGGCTCCAGACCGCGTTCTTCTTCACCGGCCACCGCTGGACGGACGGTGATCGCCGCCGCACCGTCGAGTCGCGCGAGAACCCCGCGGAGTCGTCGATCAACGAGCTGGGCGTCGACTGCGAGGTCGCCGGCAAGTGCGAGAAGATCTTCACCGGCCCGCGCACCAACCGCACCGGCCCGATCGCGGTCTCGCTGCCGCCCGGCTACGCGCTGAAGGAGAACGTCGCGCAGAACGTGCGCTACCCCGTCATGTTCGTGCTCCACGGGTATGGTCAGGATCCGCGCGACCTCGCGGCGGTGGCCGTCTTCACCAACAACTTCATGAACGTCCCGGAACGCTCCTACGCGACGCGCCTGCCGAAGTTCATCATCGTCTACGTCGACGGCCGCTGCCGCGTCGGCCGCAATGGCAAGCCGGAGTGCATCCGCGGCACGTTCTACATGAACTCCGCGCGCCCAGAAGGCGCGCAGCAGGACGAGTGGTTCGAAGAGGTCACGGAGTACATCGACAAGAACTACCGCACCATGCCCCCGAGCGAGGTCGACGTCCCGGATTGAGTCAGGCCGCCGAGCTCCACAGCTCGGCGTCGAGGCGCGCGACCGCGCCCGAGGCCACCGCGGGCGCCGGAGCTCCGACGAGATCGCGCAGCGCCGGCGACACGCGCCGCGTGGCCTCCTCCGCGAGCTCGGACGCGGCCTCGCGTACCGCGGAGGCGACGTCGGCGCGCTCGCCGGCGGTGAGGCGCCGGCGCAGCCAGGAGGCCACGCGCCAGGCGAGCTCGGCGTGACGTAGCTCGTCGCGGGCGATCCTGGCGAGCAGCTGCGCGATCTCGGGATCGCGTGCGCGCGACGCCTGGAGGGACGCCTCGACCGCTCCGTACGTCTCGCGGACGCAACCCTCGGTCGCGTTCTCGCGCGCGATGGCGAGCAGCGAGCGGACCGGCCCCCGGGTGACGTGGACCGGCGGCACCGACACCCCGTGGCGACGCGCGACCCTGGCGGTGGCGGCCGCGTGCCGGATCTCGTCACGCGCGGCGCGCTTCGCCGCGCGGAGCAGCGACCGAGGCGCGCCGTGGTGCGCGAGCTCGTCGTGCAGCACGCGAAACGCATGGACCGAGGCGGCCTCGAGCTGCGAGACGCGCGCGAACCACGCGCCGACCTCGGCCGCGGCGCCGCCACGTGGAGCAAGCCCCGGCTCGGTCAAGACGAGCCCGGCCGGTCGGCGCCCCGCGCAGACGCCCTCCTTGCGATCGACCTCCTTCCGCTCGAGGATCTCGATGCTGCCCTCGCGGCGGACGAGGACACGATGCTCCTCGGTGACGATCGGCGCGCAGTCCTTCACGATGATGCGTCCGATGGCCTCGTAGTGGTCGCCAGCGTCGCGCAGCCAGGGCTCGCACCCGATCGCATAGCCGCGCGTGGTCATGGCATAGAGGACCTTCACGGGCGAGTCGATGACGGCGCCGAGCGGTCCGAACCCCTCGACCACCTCGTCGCCTCGCGTCGAGACGTATGCGTTCGCGGCGAAGCCGGCGATCGGCTTGCTGTTCTTCTCCTTCGCCGCCGCGAGCGACGCCGCGCACGCCGCCTGGTCCTTCGCCGTCGCGCAAGGCGTGCCGGCCTCCTCGACGACGGTCTGAGCGAGGCGGGCGACGTAGTCGACTCCCACCGAAACGCGCATGAGCTCGAGGCTCGCGACCGGATTGCCGTTCGCGTCCTTGGTACACACCGCGGCAGCCCCGAATCCGGAGCGTTCGATGACGTCGGGATCGCTGCTGCACGCGCCCGTCGCCAGCAGCGACGAGACCAGAGATGCCTCGATGACCGAGCCGAGGACCGTGCGAAGCCGGGTGGGGCTCATGGCGGCGTGGGCAGCACGGCGCGTGCCGCGCGCGATCCCACGAAAATGCCGGCGTTCGGGCCCCTTACCGCGCATCGCACCTGATCCGAGCGTCCGGGTAAGAGGAGCGAGTGTGCCAGAGCTGGCCGCGGTCAGCCTACGACGAGCTGGAAGTCGTCGTGGATGACGACGTCGTCGCCCTCGAGCGACACGCGGTAGGTCCGCTGGTCGCCGCAGAGCCCCCGCGGGCGCAACAGCTTGCCGCTCGCGAGGTCGAACACGTAGCCATGCATCGGGCACACCACGCACTTCTGCTCCAGCCAGCCCTCGGCGAGGCTCGCACCGGCGTGATTGCACGCGTCCTCGATCGCGAAGACCTGCCCGTCGACGTACGCCACGAGCACGTCGAACGGTGGGTAGCTCACGCGGATCGTCCCCTTCTCCTTCACCGCCTCGAGCCTCACGCGCGCCACGAACTTTCCCGGCGCGGGCAGGACCGGAAGCACGACGCGGTTCAATTCAGCACCCTGTCTCCATCGCTGCGCATCATCGCTCCGTGCTGGAGCGCGAGCTGATTGAGCACCAGCGAGACGCGCTCGCGGGGATCGAGCTCGTCGAGGATCGCCTGGCGGGTGCGCGCGTCGACCACCAGCTGGAACGCGCAGAGGTCGGCGATGTGCGCCGCGTCGATGGTGGAGGGCATCTTGAAGGAGAAGTGCGGATCGTGCCTCTTCACCTCGGAGGCGAACATGGTGGCCGCGGCGACGAGCGCCGCGCGGTCGTGATTGGGCACGCGGGTATCCAGATCCTCGAGCACGGTGGCGCGCGCCATGCGGTACGGACGCGACTCGTCGGGGGCGAGCTCCTCGAGGCGAAGGCGCGCCTTGCCGAGGACGACGATGTTGGCGCGCCCGTCGGCGAGGGTCTGGTCCTCGATCACGATGCCGCCGCCGGCGACCGGGGCGATGCGCGGGCGGCCGTACTCGTCCTCACCGCCGACGATGTTGGCGATGACGAGCGCGCCGTGCGTAGCCAGGCAGTCCTTCAGCATGGCGCGGTAGCGCGGCTCGAAGACGTGCAGCGGCAGCACGGCCTCGGGGAACAGCACGACCTGCGGCAGGGGAAAGATCGGGATGGCATCGAGCGCGTCCTCGAGGCTCGATTCCTTGTTGCGAAGCTTGCTCATGGTGGGGCTCTCAGGGACCGAACATTTCGACGGCGCTCGCGTTCATCGCCGCGGGGGCATCGAGGGCGAGGAACACCGCGGTGGCCGCGACGTCCCCGGGCAGCATCGCCGGAGCGAAGCCGCTTCCCTGCAGCATATCCGTGTCCACGGAGCCGGGCATCACGCACATCGCCCGCAGGCCGGTACCGCGGAGCTCTTCAGCGAGCGACTTCACGAAGCCCACCGTTCCCCACTTCGCAGCGCAGCATCCGCGGCAGGAAGGCGCGCGTGACGAGGAAGGTGCCCTTGAGGTTGACGTCGATGATCTCGTCCCACTCCTCGTCGGTCATCGTGGCGACGCTCGGCGAGGCTCTCGATGGTCGGTCCGAGGAGCGCGACGTCACAGCCGCGCTTCGCCAGGGCGACGGCGATGGCGCGACCGATGCCGCGACCGGCGCCGGTCACGACCGCGATCACCGGCCGACCCCGAGCGCCGCGTGCGCGTGCGCCAGGGACTCTCCGCCTGCGCCGCGCAGCGCGACCGTCTCGACGCGCGAGCCGATCGCCCGCTCGCCGCGCGCCACCATGCAGCCATGCACCAGGACGAGACGACAGCCGACCCACGAGGGCTCGAGCGCCGCCTCGAGGTCGGCGACCACCCCTTCCCCGATGCGCTCCTGGAGCGTGAGCCGGCGCGCGTGCGCCTCCACCAGCGACGCGAGCGTGCCGAGCCCCACGACGCGGTCGCGCGCATGCATGGCGATGGTCGCGGTGCCGCTCGCGGGCAGGAGATGATGCGGGCACATGGTGGTGACCGGGATGTCGCGCACCACGACGAGGTTCGGGGCGACGCCGGTGATGACGCTCGCGGCGAGCAGCGCGCGGGTGTCGACGGCGTAGCCAGTGCAGAGCTCGTCCAGGTAGGCATCGGCGACGCGCTCGCCGGTGCCGACCAGGTCGGGCTCACGCTCGGAATCGCGGCCGATCGCCCGCAGGAAGGCGTCGATGGCGGTGGCAGCTGCCTTTCGGTCGATGGCCATGGGCGCTCCGATCAATTGAGGAGGCGGCTCTTCACGCTCGCGCCGATGGGCCGGCGTGCGGAGAAGCCTTCGTTCAGCGCGTGGTAGAAGCCGCATTCGCTCTCGCCGTAGCGCCAGCACAGCCAGCACAGCCTGCCGTCGACCTCCCCGTAGAAATCGAGGAGCCCGAGGCGCGGATCCTTGAGGACGGCGCCCATCTCCTCGACCGCCTGCCAGCCCGCCTTGTAGGCCTCGAGCTCGGCGACGAGATCGCGCTTGAGCATGCGCACGCCGGTGGGGTCGGCGGGGTCCATGACGATGCGCTCGGGCACCTCACCGCCGAGCTCGCGGCGCAGCTCGGCGACCAGCGACTCGATGGTCCCGCGGCGCGCGATCTGGCGCCCGACGGCGGTCGAGAGCTCGGGCACGAGCGCATTGACGGCCTCGAGAGTGAACACGCGTTGCTCCATCGGAACGCGAGGATATCACCAGGCGGGGCGGTCCTTGCACGGTCCCTCGTCGACTGTGATCCATCCTGGCCACGGCGGGTCGCCGGCCTTCGCGTAGAGCGTGAACGCTCCCGTCGCCGCGACCGGCGCGAAGCGAGCGCAGCTACCACGAATTCAGCGGGGCCGCGAAGCCCGCAGCCGCGCGCGGATCGCGCCCACCACACCGAGGAGGCCCACCAGTCCCAGCGCGCCCGCGACGCCGTTCTTCGAGCCGGGGGCGGCTGCGCAGCCCGAGGCCTTCGCCGCCGCCTTGCCGTCGGCGCTGCAGCCGTCGGGACCGCAGCTCGTGGTGGCCGAGGCGGTCGCCGAGACGTCGACGTCGATCTTCAGCTTCGTCGCCAGGTACGCGACGCACTGCTGAACGTCGGTGGCATTGACGAACTGACCGTTGCAGAAGATGCCGCCGGTCGGCTTCTGGCACTGCGCTTTGCAGTTCAGCTCGACGTCCGCCATGCAGCTGTAGTCGCAGTCGAAGTTCACCTGCGCCGTGCACGAGCCGCTGCAGCACTTCGTGCAGTGCTCCGAGCAGCTGGTGTCCGGGACCTTGCACGAGTCCTTGCAGTGCACGTCGCACTGCGCCTTGCCCTGGGTGACGCAGTCCTCGTTGGGATGCTTGTCCTGGCACAGCTTGATGGTCGGCTGGTCACACTCGGCGTGGCAGCCGTTGAAGCAGTCGAGCAGCGCCGGGTTGCACTGCTGGATGCACGTGGTCCCGCACGAGTCGTTGCAGGTCTGGGTAGAGGTGGCGGTGCACTTGCCGCCGCACGCCACGGTAACCTTTTGGCGCATCGCAGCTCGCGGTGCAGCCGCCGGATACTTGTACTTTGCACGATAGGCCGCCGGAGAAATCGAAATTGCCGCATGGCCCGTGGTCCTCGGTCCTCGGCGCGGGAGATCCCGGCGGCGAAGAACGGAGCAGCGGCCATGAGCGCAGAGACCACGACGATGCGAGCGCGGTTCGAGTGGATGGGATCCTCTCGAGAAGAAG
>JAYTBL010000652.1:0-3567 GCA_043736975.1 Polyangiaceae bacterium | reverse complement strand
CGGGAAGGGCGTGCGCGCCCTCGCGCGCCACCATCGCGTGCGGCCAGGATTCACGCGTCAGCGTGGCCTCGAGGTGGTCCATCTCGGGGCCCGAGGGGTCGTCGTCGGCGTCGATCAGGAGGATCGGCGGCTGCTTGCCTGCGGGACGCATCGGCTCGACCGGGCCTGCGTGCGCGATCGCGACCGCATCGAGCGGGAGCAGCGCGCGGCTGGCGATCAGCGCCGCGAAGTAGCCGCCGTTCGAGAAGCCGAGCAGGAGCTGGCGACCCGGGCCCGCCCGCCGCCGCGCCTCCGCGAGCGCGGGCGCCGCGCGCGCGACGAACGCGGGACCGTCGTCGACGTTCCGCTCGTTGCTCGGCCAGCACCACCACGTCGCGAGCTGCGGATCGGAGCACTGCCCCTGCGCCCCGCGGAGCGCCAGCACCGCATACCCACGCGCTCCGCCGAGCCGTGCCACGCGCTGCTGTCGCTCGCGCTCGTCGCTCACGCCCTCCGGCGCGTAGCGACCGTGGAGGTAGACGACGAGCCCGCGCGCCGGCATCGCCGCGGGCGCGGGCGCGAAGCAGCCGCCGGCCGCGATGGGATCGAAGCCCGGCGGGCACCAGTCGGCGACGTCCGCCACCGGCGGCGGCGCGGCGCCGCGCGCAGGCGCAGGCGCCTTGCGGTAGCGCGCGCCGAGCACGACGCCGAGGATCACCGCCGCCACGACGAACGCGACCGAGGCGAACGAGCGCACCGCATGTTTGCGAGCAGCCGACACCCCTCGACACGTAGCACGGAGGAGCTCGCATCGAGCGCCGGTGCGCGCCAAGATGAGGACGTGTCGGTTCGCACGAAGCGCTGGAACGATCCGCGGGAGGACGACGACGGCTACCGGTTGCTCGTCTGCCGTTACCGTCCGCGCGGCGTCGCGAGGGCGGCCGAGACCTGGGACGCCTGGTGCAAGGCGCTCGGTCCGAGCGAGGAGCTGCACGCGGATTTCTACGCCAAGGGCGGAGGACCGCCGCTCGCGTTCGCCGACTACGAGCGCCGCTTCCGCGAGGAGATGAGCCGTCAGCGCTACTGGATCGAGGGCTTCGCAGCGCATCTCCGGCGCGGGGATACGATCACTCTGCTGTGCTCGTCGGCCTGCACGGACCCCGCGCGTTGCCACCGGACGCTGCTCGCGACACTGCTCGAGGAGGCGGCATCCCCGCCCGCGGTGACGACGGGCGCGACGGTGGTGCGACGCAGACCCCTTTGAGCGGAGCGAGAGTGAGCCTATCCTGCGGCCTGTGAGTGAACGTGCCCGCTCCCGCACGCGCGTCGCGCGCCGCGCCGCCGCCGCCACGCTCCTCGTGACGGGCGCGGTCTTCGTCTACGCCGCATGCGGACTCTCGGTCAGCGCGACGGGCGGGGGTGAGGGGATCGACGGGTCGGTCGGCGGCGATGGAGGCGGCCTTTCGCTGCCCGACGGTGCGGCCCGCAACGACGGTGGCGACGCCGCGCAGGGAGGCTGCGCCGCGGGCGAGGAGGTCTGCGGCGCGCGGTGCTCGGATCTCGAGGCTGATCCGCTCAACTGCGGCGCCTGTGGCCAGTCGTGCGGCGAGGGGCAGACCTGCGAGGCCTCGAAGTGCACCGTGCTGTGCGTCGCGGACAAGGCGAGGTGCAGCGACACCTGCGTCGACCTCGCGACGGATCCGCGGAATTGCGGCGCGTGCGGCACGGGGTGCACGAGCGAGGCGCCGCTCTGCGCCAACAAGATCTGCGTGAGGGACTGCGCCTCGCCGCTCGTCCTCTGCGGCGTCGCCGACGCCGGGGCCGACGCCGGCGGTGATGCCGGTGCCAGCGGCTACTGCGCGGACCAGAAGAACGACCGCAACAACTGCGGAGCGTGCGGCCTGGTCTGCAAGCAGAACGAGGTCTGCAGCGCCGGGACCTGCACGGCGGTGTGCGTGACCAGCTCTCGCATCGGCGACGTGTTCGGCCCGACGATGGCGGGCTGCGTCGCGACCGTGGCGTTCGCCCAGCGCGCCAACGTGTGCCCCGCCGGATCGAAGGTCTGCTCCGGGCAGGAGTGGGTCGACCGCCGCGGGAGCAGCGTCCCGACCTTCAACTACTGGACGAACGACGATCTTCGCTACGCAGGGTCGGACGGCAACTGCACCGCGTCGAACAGCTTCGGCACGCTGTGCGGCCGCTTCACCGCCACGCCGATGCGCGTCTGCGGCAAGCGCACCGACCAGGTCGGCAACTCGTGCCGCTGGGTCGGCTGCGGCTTCGGCAACAGCACGCAGAACCGGTACTTCGGCGGCTGCGAAGGCAACACCAGCGCGGGCGCGCTCTGCTGCAAGCCGTAGTCAGCGCGCGGCGCGGATCTCGTTGCAGACGACATCGATCCGGATCGCGAAGAGCTCCCACAAGAAGGGTGCAAGATACACGTTGAGGCCCGGCACCCAGCTGACCACCACCGAGGCGATGCCCAGCGCCTTGGGGACCTTCGCGGTGAAGGGAGCGCGCGCCCGCATGGCCTCGAAGGCCTTGCACACCGCGATCGCCAGGCCGAGCTTCCAGAGCCACGAGAACCCGGGAATGAAGCACAGGACCACCACCAGCCCCGAGCTCACCTTCTCGAGCGGGCCGACCTGGCACAGCTCCTCCGGCAGGTTCGACCACGTGCGCTCGAGCCAGAGGAGCTCGCAGACCGAGGCCGCCATCCGGCAAAGCAGCGCCAAGAGCAGGAACACCAGCATCACGATGCCCGGTTCCACCCAGCGCTCGATGTGATCGCGATCGAAGAGGGGGATCATGCGCCGCAGGTAGACGCCGAAGCCGATCGAGAAGCCGATCGCCACCACCGAGAAACCGAGGGCCAGCAGACGCGCGTTCCGAGCCGGCGGCTTCATCCGCCTCGATGGTAGATCAGGTCGCTCAGACGTGCTGCGCCCGCGCGGCCGGGGGCGGCGCGTCAGCCTCGAATTCGTTGGCGAACGGGTCGGGGTCGTCGGTGGCGATGCGGACGCGCGACGGCAGCTCGGTGGCCTCGTCAGGGAGGGCGATACGCGCCCGCGCGTAGCTGCCCTGCTCCGAGCGCGCGCGGTCGCGCTTCGCCACGAGGACGGGCAGCAAGAAGAAGAGCAGGCCCGGCATCGCGACGAGCGACAGCGCGAAGCCTGCGGCGTCGTGCATCACGGCCGCGCTCCCGAGGGTCAGCAGCGAAGTCAGCGCACCCAGGAAGATGCCCCACGAGCGCATGCGGATCACGCCGAGCGCCGAGGAGGCGAGCGAACCCGACAGCATGAGAAACGCGGCGGCCCCGACGAAGCTGTAGTTCGTCGCGCCCTGGGAGGCGCGGTAGAGGAAGTCGAGCCCGATGAGCCCGGTGATCCCCGCGGCGGCGGTCGAGGCCGTCGCGCCGGCCACCAGCCAGCTCCGGAAACGGTTGGGCGCAAACTCAGCCCTCGCCTCGGGGGTATGGAGCATCGGGCGTGCCAGGAGCAGCGCGCCGCCGCTGCCCGCCGCGAGCGCGACCGCGGTGAGCTCGGGATGGTGGCCCGCCAGCGTCGAGACGACCGCGACGATGGCCGC
>JAYTBL010000651.1:0-3569 GCA_043736975.1 Polyangiaceae bacterium | reverse complement strand
AGCGGATCAGCGCCGGCGTCGACGCACGGCCATCGCCACGAGCCCCGCAAGCGCAGCGAGCCCCAGGAGGCTCGCGTTGCTCGATCCGGCGGTGTTGCAGCCGATGCCGCCGCCCTCCAGCGACGCGGCGCCTGGCTCCGCGGCTACCGCGTTCGTGTCGTCGTCGATGAGACCGCCTTGGCCCGTGCCGCCGTCAGAGCCGCCGTCGCCGCCGTCGCCGCCGCCGCCGCCCGCGTCGCTCACGACGCCCGCGTCGGCGCCGCCGCCGTCGCCCGGATTCACCGGCGCCACGCAGGTGCCCTGCGTCGGCCCCGGCGCCGTGACGCACGTGGGCTTCGAGGCGGGGCAGAACGCGTTCGTCACGCAGCCACCGCACCTGTTCGTCGTGACGTCGCAGGTGGTGGCGGTGAACGCCCCCGCCGGCGCGTTCGTGCCGGCGCCGCCGGTCGCGGCGCCCGCTGCGCCCCCGCCCGTCGTGGTGCCGGGCGTGCCGGCGCTCACGTCGCTCGGGCACACCCCGCCCGCCGAAGCGATGCGCACGCGACCGCCGCCGCCGCCGCCGCCCGGTCCGTAGAGGCGGCCGGGCACCGTGGGCAGCGCGTTGCCACCGCTACCGCCGCTCGCGTCGATGCCCGTACAAACCGCGCTGCCCTTGAGCCAAGCGAAGACGCCGCCGCCCGCGCCGCCGCCACCGCCGCCGTCCGAGAAGATCGGGTTACCCGCCGCGTCCGCGCTCGCGCCGACGGCACCGGCTGCGGTGATCGTCCCCGTGCCTGCAAGCGCGCTCGCCCGCAGCCACACGAGGCCGCCGCCCGCGCCGCCGACCCCGCCGACGCCGTCGTCATCCTCGCCCGCTCCGCCGCCGCCGCCGAGCACGAGGTTCGCGGCGGGATCGTACGACGCCAGCACCCCGCCGCGTCCGCCGACCGAGCGCGCACCGTCGTTGTTCGGATTCGTATTGCCGCCCTGACCGCCCGCGCCGCCGTGGCCTCCGCCGCCCCCGCCTGCGTTGAAGCAGTTGCCACCGCCGCCGGAGTTGCCGACGTTGCCCCGTCCGAAGTGACGGGCGGTCGCGCCCGCGTACGTCGTCACGACGGAGAACGCGCTGGGATCGAGGCCCTCTCCTTTGTGCGCGCCGCCCGCGCCCGCGCCCCCGCCCACCGGCACGCCGTCCTGCGCCGCGCAGCCGACTGCAGTCGCGGCGGAGATGCGGAGGCCCCCGGCGAAGCCACGTGCCGAGGCGTCGATGCTCCCCGCGCTCGTCACGGCGCCGGTGGCGAGGAACGCCACGACGCCGCCGGTGCCGCTCGCTCCGTCCCACGGACGGGCGATGAGCTTCGCGGCCGCGTTGATCTGCACAGTCGTGTACTCGGGCACGCTGACGAGCTGCGCGACGTTTGCGTCGTAGGCGTGGCTCGTGTCATTCGTGAGCGTCACGACGTTCCCCGCCACGCTGAAGACACGCGCGAGCTCGTAGCGGCCGGTCTTGTCCGCGCTCGTGAGCGCGAGCGCGGCGCCGCTCCCGCTGATGGGAGGCGTCGTGAAGCCGCCATGCGTCTGGAGGAGCATGACGACCTGACCGGCGGTGAACGCCGCGCCGGCGCCCACCCTCGCGCCGACCGTGACGCTCGACGATCCCGCGGCGATGGCGGCGGTGACGGGAGCATACGTGTTCACCACCACCCCCGCTGCGCTCGTGACCGTGAGCGCGCCGTCGCGGCCGGTGCCGAGGCCGAACGTATCGGCCTCCGCGCGCGCGGCGCCGGCGTCCGCGACGAGCGCGGCGAACACGGCAAGACCGACAGCGAGGGGACGCGAGCGAGAGAGGAACGTGCGCATCTGGTGAATCCTTCGAAGAGGTCGGAAGCGAAGCGTGAGGCGAGCTCGGCCGGTCACTCGATGTGGAATTCTACGCGCCGGTTGTTCTGGCGCCCCTCTTCCGTGGTGTTCTCGGAGATCGGCCGATCGGCGCCGAAACCCTCGCTCGAGAGCCGAGCCCTGTCGATCTGGTGGCCCGTGAGCCAGGTCACGACGCTCGCCGCGCGGCTCGCGCTGAGCTTCTTGTTCAGCGCCTCGGCGCCGCGGTTGTCGGTGTGCCCTTCGATCCGCACCTTCTTGATCTCGGGGTGCGCGACGAGCACCGCGAGTACGGCCTGGAGCACCTCCTCGCTCTCCTTGCCGGGGAGGATGTCAACGCTGCTCGTCTTGAACTTCACCTGATCGAGGATGCGGATCTGCCCGTCCTTCACGAAGGCCTTGGGGCAGCCGTTGCGCTTGGGGTCGGGGTCCTGCGGGCCCGGCTCGTCGGGGCAGGCATCGCTCACGTTCGGGATGCCGTCCTTGTCGCGGTCGGGGTCGGGACAGCCGTTCGTCTTCGGGTCGGTCGTCTTCAGGCCGGGCTCGGCGGGGCACGCGTCGTCGAGGTCGAGGATGCCGTCTCCGTCGCCGTCCTTGGGCGCCGCGGGCGGCGGCGGTGGGCACCCATTCTTCGTAGCGTCGTCGCTGCGGACGCCGGGCACGTCCCGGCACGCATCGTCCCTGTCGAGAATGCCGTCGTGATCGCGATCCGCAGGCGGCTCCGGCGGGCAGCCGCTCTTCGCAGGGTCCTCGTCGCGCACGCCCTTCACGTCGGGGCACGCGTCGTCCTTGTCGCGGATACCGTCGCCGTCGCGATCGGTCACGATGGCCTGTGCCCACTCGACGCCGAGCAGCGCGCGGAGCTCCGGTGAGCCGTAGCCGCGCGTCAGGCCGGTACCGATGCCGGCGCCGAAGCGCAGGTCTTCGGTCGCGGAGTAGTGCGCGCCGAGGATGCCCTCGGTGGGCGTGCTGCGCTTGCCGAAGGCGTCGTCGAGCACGGTGGTGCCGAAGATCTCGGGACCCACGATCACCTTGCGATCGGCGAGGCGCACGCCCGCGGCGCCGGCGAAGGCGGTCTCGCTGCCGAACGAGCTACCGGCGAAGCTATCGTTCCGGCCGCGGTAGCTCACGCCCATCCGCGCGGAGTACGTGAAGCTCCCGACGTCGCCGGCGACCATCGCCCGCGGCTGAAAGCGCCAGGCGCCGTCGCCCGTGTACGTCGCCTCGTTGCCGGTCGGCGCCCAGACCTGCGCGCCGGCGGCGAGCGTGAAGACGTCGCCGTAGCTGCCGAGCAGCCGCACGTCGGCCGCGAAGCGGAGGTCGCCGATCGCCTGCTCGCGCGAGGGAGAAGGGTAGAACGTGCCGTTCGGCAGCGTGTCGGAGCGCCCGTCGACGAAGACGACGAGCGGCATGCTCACCGAGAGCCGCAGGCGGTCGAACAAGGTCGTGCCGGCGCCGGCGTGGAGCGCCAGCATGTTGCGCACGATCGACGCGTTCAGATCGCCGTTGCTGCGGTACGTCGCGAGCGGTCGGTACTGGTAGGCGGCGACGACGCCGAACACCGGACGCACCTTGCCGCGCAGATCGAGCGACTCGTTCGTGAACCAGTCGCTGCCGCGCTCCGACGGCTCGAGCTTGTCGGCCGCGAAGCCGCGCGCCGCCTGCGCGCTCGCGACCTCCTCGGTCCCGAGGACCAAGACCACCAGCGCCAG
>JAYTBL010000650.1:0-8752 GCA_043736975.1 Polyangiaceae bacterium | reverse complement strand
CGGGCGCTCGCGTCGAGATCGAGCGGCTCGGCGAGCGCCCCGCGCCGCCAGTGTTCGCTCTGCTCGTCGGCCGAGAGCGCGCGCACCGCCGCGTGCTCGGGCAGGGGAGGGAGGTCTGGCATGCGGTAGGTGCCGGGCGGGGGACAGCCACCTGCGTGCTGATCGCGACAGGTGTCGGCGAAGAACATCCCTTCCTCGTCGGTCATGCCGCCCTCCCCGTCACGGACGTTCGTGAGCGTAAAGTTGCCGCACCCGAAGCAGACGTCGATCTCCCCCACCGGGGCGTCGCGCGCGTCGAAGAACACCACCGCGGGATGGGGCTCGAAGCAGCTGATGCTCGGTCGCTTGCGCCAGGCGCTCGGATCGGGGGCGAGGCGCAGGATGTCCGCGGCGCGGGCGAGCTGCGCTGCGGTGAGGTCGGCGCCCGGATACACCGCGTCCTCGCAGATCGTCCCGTCGCGGGGCGCTCGCGCAGGCTGCGAGGAGCCCCAGCGTTGCCAGGAAGAGCGTTCTCATTGCCATTGTCGTGGTCGGACAGGCGGCGCGTTCCCGCGTTCCCGCGTTCCCGCGTTCGGCCATGAACGAGGCGGCGGGATGCGGCAACAGAATGCGCGTCCCAGTCCCAGGAGAACTTTCCAATGAACGTCGACGTCCAGCTGGACCCGTTCGCCCCGCTCACCCCCGCAACGCTCGCAACGCCGAGCGCCCAGGAGCTCGAGGCGGCGTGGTTCGATGCGCCGCGCCCCTCGAGTCGGCCGCCATTTCTCGGGGCTCGCCCCTCGGTCCCCCCGCCGTCCATCGACGACCCGGTCGCAGATCCGTGGTTTCGCTGAGCTGATACGCTGGCGCGGTGGCGCACGAGTGGGAGTCGCTGACCGATGAGGAGCTGCTCCGCGTTCGCATCTGCGATCTCGGCCTGAGGATCGAGGGCACCGAGGTCGAGCCGCGGGTCGCGCGCCTGAACGCCGCGCTCGACGCCCGGCACCTGCTCACGCGCCCCATCTGCTATCTCGGCGCGGAGTGGCAATCGCCCAACGGCGTGCCCGCCATCTGCATCCCGTTCTACCTCGCGAGCCCGCGCCTGCGGCAGCTCGAGATGCACCAGATGCTCGAGGTCGAGGGCGGCACCGCGGAGGCGTGTGACCAGCTCATGTTCCACGAGTGCGGTCACGTCGTGGACCACGCGTACGGCCTCTCCACGCGCAAGTCGTGGCGCGAGGTCTTCGGGGACAACCGCGTCCCCTACAACCCGACGATCTACCACCACCGCCCGTACAGCAAGGCGTACGTCCGGCACCTGCCGAACTGGTACGCGCAGTCCCATCCCGACGAGGACTTCGCCGAGACCTTCGCGGTGTGGCTCACGCTGGAGCCCGAGCAGTGGCGCCAGAAGTACGCGGGCTGGAAGGCGCTGGAGAAGCTCGAGTACGTAGAGAAGACCCTGCGCGCGGCGGCCAAGAAGCCGCCCAAGGTCACGTGCGGGCGGCTGCTCGCGGACGCCGCGACGTCGAAGAAGACGCTCGGTATGCACTACGCGTGGAAGCGCAAGCTCTGGTCGTCGAACTATCCCGACTTCTACGACGATGATCTGAAGAAGATCTTCGGCCAGATGACGCCCGGCGACGAGACCGCCGCGCACCTGATGCGCCGCTACCGGCGGTCGATCACCACCGCCATCGTCAACTGGACGGGCGAGCCGAAGTACACCGTCGATAGGCTGATCACGAAGCTCATCGCGCGCGCCAAGGCCCTCGACCTCGGAACGCCGCGCGACGAGCCCGCGCTGCTCATCGACATCGGCTCGTACCTGTCTGCGCTCGTCAGCAACTACCTCCACACTGGCCGCTTCAAGAAGAAGGTCTGAACATTGAAGGTCCTCGTCATCTTCGACGTCGCGCGCGCCGTCGACCCCGCCGAGGGAATCACCATCCACGCCCTGCGCCACGAGGAGCAGAAGCCGATGGAGGCGGACGTCATCTCCTGTCTCCGGGCGCTCGGCCACGAGGTCGACCGCCTCGCGGTCTACGACGACGTGCGGGCCATGTTCGATCGCATCGTCAGCTTCGCGCCCGATGTCGTGTTCAACATGTGCGAGACCTTCTATCTCGATCGCGCCCACGAGCCGAACATCCCGGGACTGCTCGACCTGATGAAGGTCCGCTACACCGGCGCCGGCCCCGAGGCGCTCCTCCTGTGCAAGGACAAGGCGCTCGCCAAGAAGATCCTCGCGTTCCACGGCGTGCGCGTCGCCGGCTTCGTGGTGTCTTCGAGGGCGCGCCCGCTGCGGCGGCTGCGGAAATTTCGCTTCCCCGCGTTCGTGAAGCCGCTCGGCGAAGAGGGCAGCAACGGCATCAGCAAGGCTTCGTACGCGCGCGACGAGGCGGAGGCGCTGGAGCGCGCGGCCTTCATCCACAAGAGCTTCGAGTGCGACGTGCTGATCGAGGAGTACGTGGTGGGCCGCGAGCTCACGGTGGGCGTGCTCGGCAATCCGCGGCCGCTGGCGCTGCCGCCGCGCGAGACGTTCTTCGGCAAGGCCGACGACGACGAGACCGCGCCCCGCTTCGCGACGCAGCGCTCGAAGTGGGACGACGGCTACCGGCGCAAGTGGAGGATCAGGAACGGCGAGCCGGACCCGCTGCCCGCCGACGTGCGGGAGCGCCTCGCGAAGACGGCGCGCATGGCGTACCGCATCCTGAAGGTGCGGGGGCTGGCGCGCCTCGACGTGCGCCTCACCGAGCAGGGGCAGATCGTGGTGATCGAGGTGAACCCGAACCCCTCGCTGGTGCGCACCGACGACTTCGCGATGGCCGCCGCGAGCGCCGGTCTGACGTACGAGCAGCTCATCCAGCGCCTCCTCGACAACGCCGTGCGCTGACCCGCCGGGCCGCGCTCCGGCGTGCAGACGGGGTGGCGCGGGACACCCGCAGACTGGCCGGGCCAGGGGCCGACTCGGCCAACTACGCGCGATTGCTCGGGTCGATCTCCGGCACGTACCTCGCAAGAGCGCGCGCCATGAACGCCGCACACCTGCTCGAGCCGATCGCCGCGAACGCCCACTCCCGGCGTGAGCTCCTCTACCTGCGCGCGCTGGAGAAGGAAGACGACCGCGAGGCGCAGTCTCTCCTGCGCGTCGACCCGAACATCGTGCAGCGCCTCCGCGCGATGGGGATCGATCCCGAGGAGGGCGGGGCGAGGGAGCTGCCGCGGGAGCGTCGCGAGAGGATGGGCCGCCTCTGGGACGCGTGCTGGCGCTACCACGCGCGATGTTCGTGACCACGGCCACGTCAGCTCGTCGTTCGCAAGGATGTCGGCCGCGCAGGCGTCGACGTCCTGAATCCGCTCAAGCCGCGTTAGCGACCGCGGGTCTTCTTCTTCGCGGGAGTCTTCTTCTTCGCCGGTTTCGGCTTTGGCTCGCCCTTCGGCTTGCGGGCGGGCCTCACACGTGGGGGGGGCTCGGTCTCGAGGACGTGGCGCTCCTTGAAGATCACCGTGTCGTTTGCCTTGAGGATCTTACGTTTGAAGAGCTCCGGGTCGTTGGCCAGAGAGCCATGGATCACGCCGCCCTTCAGGAGGCACGTCACGCGCACCCACATGCGCTCCAGCGAGACCGGCTGGGTCGACGGGATCGGCGAGAAGCCGAGCTTCAGCGCGTGGCCCACATCGATCGGGCGCACCTCCAGGTTGATCTCGCGCTTCACGACGCTGTCGTAGTGCTTGCGCGGGACCAGCACGTACCCGCGCTCGACGTCCTCCTCGGTGAAGGTGTCGACGTTCTGGGCGCGCTGCTTCCGGTAGCAGGCCAGGCACACGATGTGGATGTTCGCGTTTTCCTCGGCGTTCCGCTTCTTCGCCTCCATGGCGTAGGCGCACGCCGTGCACGGCGTATCGGGGATGCTCTTGCCCTTCGCCGCGCCGTTGGCGACGAGCGTGTTCCACGCGCCATGGGCGATGTGCTCGCACACGAAGCCGCACTCGTCCTCGGCGAGCGCCGCGTTGCACAGCTGGCAGTGGTAGGGGCGCTCCTTCGGAATGGCAGGCATGGGCTGACCCTCGATCCTACTCGTGAGTGGAGGGCCCACCAATCTTCGCGCAGGCGCTCGCAGACGATTGCCGTCGCCGCAGGCTCGCGTAGTTCTTAACGCTGCACTCACTCGTCTCTATCCCCTTCAAGGAGGATTCTCATGCGCATGGTTCTCTCGTTCCTCGTGGTTGCTGCTGTCTCCGTCACGCTTCCTGCGGCCGCCGACGAGCCCGAAGCGCCCACCGTCGTCACGGGCACCGGCGCCGCCGTCGGGCCCTCCACCAGCCACACGCTCGCGCAGGTCCACGGCGGGCTCGGCGCCGATGCCACGCGCGTCGCCGGTCGCTCGCGCGACGTCGAGATGTCCGTGACCAAGGCCACCGCGGCCAAGGTCGTCCGCCCCGCGCCCACGCCGCGCGTGCTCCGCCGCATGGCGCCGGAGCGCGTCTCGAGCAGCATCGACCCGGCGGTGCGCGCGTGCGCGACGGAGAGCACCACGGTCGCGCCCACCAGCTTCGGCGTGCGCGTCGCGGTCGCGCCCGACGGCGCCGTCGAGGGCAGCGAGCTCGCGTCCGCCGGTCGGGTCGCTCCCGCGCTGCTCGCGTGCGTCACGCGTGCGATCTCGGCGGCGAAGTTCGGCGCGCCCGGCGCGTCGGGCGCCTCGGTGGTGCTGCCCGTCACCGTACCCGGCCGTCCCGTGGCCACGGCCGCGCCCGCGGCCGAGCCCGCCGAGCTCAGCTCAAACTGAGCGCGAGCGGAGCGCCAGGCCCGTCGCGACGGAGATCATCTCTCCGCCGGCGCGGATCTTCCCCGCGCCGAAGCGCTCGTCGAAGATTCGCCGCACCGCGGGCACGAACGACGTTCCGCCCGTCATGAACACCTGATCGACGTCCTTCGCGGCCACGCCCGTGGTCGCGAGGAGCCGGTCGACGCACTCCGCCATCGCCGTGGTCTCCTCGGAGATCCAGCCCTCGAACTGCGTGCGCGTGATGGTGGCCTGGATGTCGAGCGGGAGGTCGGTGAACACGAAGCGTGTCTCCTCGCTCGCGCTGAGGTCGACCTTCGCGCGCTCGACGGCGCGATAGAGATGATAGCCGAGGTCGTAGTCGAGGATGTGGAGGAGCGCCTCGATCTTCTCGGGCTCGTCGGTCTGCGAGGCGATCTCCTGGAGGAGGTCGATGTTCTTCTTCGTCGTGAGGAACGAGAGGTGGTGCCAGCGCCGCAGCTTGGCGTAGATCCACACCGGGACCTCGAGGTCGCGCCCGAACATCGCCTTGTAGGTCGAGCCCAGGCCGAGCATCGGCGCGACCACGTTGTGCAGCACCCTCGCGTCGAGCGCGTCACCGGCGATGCCGACGCCGTCGGTCCCGAGGATGCGCCGCTTCGCCTCTTTGCGATGCGACGGGCCCACCGAGATCAGCGAGAAGTCGCTGGTGCCGCCCCCGAAGTCGGCGATGAAGACCAGCTCGTCCTTCTTCAGCTGCTGCTCGTAGTAGTACGCGGCCGCGACCGGCTCGTACTCGAAGACTACGTCCGTCCAGCCCACGTTCGCGAGCGAGGTGGTGAGCCGCTCGACGGCGAGCGCCTCGCCGCCGTCGCTGCTCTCGTGCGCGAAGTGCACGGGTCGCCCCACCACGATCCGTTCGCCGAGCGGACCGAGCTGCTCCTCCGCGCGGGCGCGGAGATCGGCGAGCAGGAGCGTCATGAGGTCGACCAGCGTGTGCGTCTTGGAGAAGATGCTCGTCGCCTGGAAGCCGCGATCGGCGAGGTAGGACTTCAGCGACTGGATGAGGCGGCCCTTGCCCTCGGCCTCGAGGTAGCGATCGATGGCGCGCGGGCCGGCGACCGACACCAGGCGCCCGCGGGCGTCCCGGACCTCGGGGTGGAAGAAGAGGATCGAGCGAAACGTGTCGGCGATGCCGGCAGCGTGCTCGAAGCGCGCCAGCTTGACGCCGCTCTCGTCGGCCACGCCGATCGCGCTGTTCGTGGTTCCGAAGTCGAGGCCGACGCTCCGCATGGGGCGCCCACGTCTAGCGCGATTGCGAGCGACGGCGCTACGGTGTCGTCGATGAAGAGCTCCGAAGGTGAGCGCCGCGACCCGGTCGAGGCGCAGCTCGAGGCCTACAATCGCCGCGCCGTCGACGACTTCGCGCCCTGGTTCGCCGAGGACGTGATCGTCGAGGACGGGCTCGGCGCGCCCATCGTCCGCGGCCGCGAGCCGCTGCGCGAGCGCTACCGTGCGATGTTCGCGGCGAACCCGCGCCTCCACTGCGAGCTCGTCTCGCGCGCGCGCGTGGGCGCGTGGGTGATCGACGAGGAACGCGTCACCGGGCGCTCCGAGAGCGCCGAGCATGTGGTGGCCGTCTACCGCGTCGTCGACGGCAGCATCGTGCACGTCCGCTTTCTGCGCTAAGAGCTGGCCGATGATCCCGTGGGAGCTCCTCGGCGAGGCACGCACGCCCGACGGCAACCCGATGACGCTCACGCGCCGCGGGAGCGAGTACATGATCATGGCCGACGGGAAGGACCTCATGTCGAGCCGCATGAAGGGCTCGGAGGAGGCGCTCGCCACCATCGGGTGCGCCGAGGCGCGCAAGCGCGACGGCGCATCGGTGCTGGTGGGCGGGCTGGGCATGGGCTTCACGCTGCGCGCCACGCTCGATGTCATGCCGGCCGACGCCGCGGTGGTGGTCGCGGAGCTGATGCCCGCGGTCGTGGAGTGGAACCGTGGTCCGCTCGCGAGCCTCGCGGCGCGACCGCTCGAGGATCGCCGCACCGAGGTCGCGCTGGGCGACATCGCGCTCCTCCTGCGCGCGGCGCGGGCGCGCTTCGATGCCATCCTGCTCGACGTCGACAACGGCCCCGCGGCCTTCACGCAGGCCGCGAACGCCGGGCTCTACGACAACGCGGGGCTGCAGATGATCCGCGCGGCGCTCAAGCCGAGCGGCGTGCTCGCGGTGTGGTCGGCGTGGGACGATCGCAAGTTCGAGCATCGCCTCAAGCACCACGCCTTCACGGTGGAGACCCACCACGTGCGCGCGCGCCTCAAGCAGGGCGGCCCGCGCCACACCATCTTCGTCGGCCGCCTCTGAGCGGGGTCGATGCTAACGTCGAGCGCCGTGAGAAGCACCGATCCCGTCGCCATCCTGAAGGACCTCGTCGCCTACCGCACCGACGTGGGGGAGGGCGAGGAGCGACCGCTCGCCGATCATCTCGCGAGGCTGCTTGAGGCTTGCGGGCCCGACGAGGTCACGGTCGTCGACGCGCCGCGGCGCGGGGGAGGGAAGACCTCGTCGTACGTCTATGCGCGGTACGGTACGCCAGCACTGCTCGTCAACGCCCACCTCGACACCGTGCCGCCGAACGCCTCGTGGAGCTCGGATCCGTTCGTGCCGCGCATCGAAGGCGGCAAGCTGCATGCGCTCGGCGCCGCCGATACCAAGGGCGCGGCGGCCGCGATCCTCGCGGCGCTCGCCGAGGTTCGGCCCACCGATACCGGGATCCTCTTCTCCGGTGACGAGGAGTTCAGCAGCGCCGCGATGCGCGCGTTCGTCGCCAGCCCGCAGCGCGTCGGGCTCGAACGCGCGATCGTCTGCGAGCCCACCAACCTGCGCGCGGGCACGCGGCACCGCGGCATCAACGTCTTCGAGGTCACGGTCACCGGCCCGGGCGGTCACTCCTCGCACGCCGACGCGCTACCCTCGCCGATCGCGATGCTCTCGCGCCTCGGCGTCGCGTTCGACGACTGGGGAAAGCGCCACGTGACGCTCGGCCCGCCCGGCTTCCTCGGGATGTGCATGAACCTCGCCCAGCTCGATGGCGGCGTGGCGTTCAACGTCATCCCGGCGCGCGGGCGGCTGCTGGTTTGCCTCCGCCCCCCGCCCACCAGCGATCCCAGGGCCGTCGTCGCCGAGCTCGAGGCGCTGGCGAAGCAGATCGTGCCCGAGGCGACGTTCACGGTGCTGCGCGACAACGCGCCGTTCGCGACCGCCGACCTCGCCTCGTTCCGCCCGCTGCTCGGCGATATCGCGCAGGCGCCGATCGATCTCGGCTTCTGGACGGAGGCCGCGCTCTTCGCCGCCGCGGGTATCGACGCGGTGGTGCTGGGCCCGGGCGACATCGCGCAGGCGCACGGCCCCGACGAATGGGTGCTCCTCGACGAGCTCGCCGCCGCGCGCGATCTCTTCCGCGCGGTCTTCGCGCACCGCCGCTGATCGCTACTGACGGATGGTGCGGGCCTTGTACGCGAGGACTCGAGGCCTACGTGAAGACGTTCTAGAAGAATCCCTGTCACGGATCAGGGCCATCTGGCGATGGACCCTCCGTGAAGCCCGTCCTCGCCCTCGCTGCGCTCGTGCTCTCCGGCGGCTGTGCGCGCATCGACACGCCCCGTGCCGACCCCAAGCCGCTCACCCTCTCGTTCGAGACCGGCGCCGCGCCCGGCGCGCCCGAGCTGCCTCCGGCTCTCGCGGGCGAGCCGATCCAGCAGCTGCCGCTCGATGACGGCAACCACGCCATCGTGGCGCTCCCGATCGGCGCGCGCGACAAGCGAGCCATCGTGGTCGGCGTGCACGGCGCGGGCGATCGCCCGGAGTGGTCGTGCAGCGAGTGGCAGGCCGTGACCGCGGGCTGGGCGTTCGTGGTCTGCCCGCAAGGCGTGCGCGATTCCAGGGACCCGAACGCGTTCGTGTGGGGCGCGGCGGAGTCGATCGCGGTCCAGGCCGACGAGGC
>JAYTBL010000649.1:0-8762 GCA_043736975.1 Polyangiaceae bacterium | reverse complement strand
GGAGCGCTGGCGGTCGCGGAGAGACGAGTGCCCGACCTCGTCCTGTGCGCGGCACGGTTGGCATTCGGCGAGGGCGGCCTGCTCGCGCATCTCCCGCTGCCGATCGCGAGGAAGGTGCTCGTGCTCGCGCATCCGTCGGAGGTGGTCGACGCCCGCTGGCGGCTCCAGGGGACCGAAAGGATCCTCACGAAACCGCTCGAGGTCTGGCTGCTCTGCAACCGCATCGAGAATGCGTGGACAACGACCCAGCTCAGCGCGCCGGATCGCGAGCGCGTGGTCGGGTCGTCGCGTGGTGAGCGCGACGATGCGGGGCGACGGCGGCGAGCCGTTCTATCGCGTTCTGTGGCGGCTGAAGCCGGAGCTGAAGAGCCGCTGCGTGCTCGTGACGTCGGCGGAGGTCGCGGCACCCTCGTCGCGGCAGATCGCGACGCGCCCGCTTACGCGCGAGGCGATCGGGCAGCTCGTCGAGGCGTTCGCGCTGGGCTGAGAAGCCGAGCAGGCCGATCGCGTCATCAGGCGACGAAGAGCGTCTTGCTCTCGGTCAGCCACGCTGCCGCGCTCATCGGAGCGCGGCCCAGCGATGCCATGTGCGGGTGCACGGGAGCAAGCCACCCTTCGCGAATCGTGCGCCATATAGCGACGAAGGCGTCTGCCATCGACGGCGGCATCGAAGTCCCGATCCGCGCCCGGTAGCTCGAAGGCTCCTCGTCGACGTACTCGACGGGACGCCCCGTCGCCTGCGCAAGCAGGCGAGCCACGTCGCGGTAGGACAGTGCGTCGTCGCCGGTGAGGGAGAGCACCGCACCGCTGTGCCCCGGCTCGACGAGGACCGTCGCCGCGGCACCTGCCAGGTCATCGCGCGAGAGAAAGCTGACCCGCTCGTCCCCGGCCGGCGCACGAAACAGACCATCGGCGCGCACCTCGGCCGCGACCATCGACAGCGCGTCGAGATACGGGGAGGGACGCAGGATGGTCCACGCCATCCCCGAGCCAACCAGCGCTTCCTCCGTCGCGCGGTGGGATGCGGCGAACGGGAAGGGCGGTCGGGGATCGGTGACCAGAAAGGAGAGGTAAACCGCGTGCTGCACGCCGGCTTCTCGCGCGGCCTCGCGCGATGACGGTCGTGGCGATCGCCCCGCAGCCGCTGTTCACACGCGGCGACCTGGGCCTGCTCGCTGCGCTCATCGATGCGACCACGCGCGGGGCGCGCCCGGGACATGCGCCGAGGTCACGCTTCGCGAGCGCGCGGCGGGCGAGGGCACCTTGCCCATCGAGATCGGAATTGCGCTCCAGGGCTCGGTCGCCGAACGCCGGGCGGCAGCCCATCGCGGTCCGCAGCCGTACCACGACCGCCGGCGAACGCGCCACCGCCGCTGCCCTCGATGTTGCTCGGGTGTCGACGAGGTCAACGGGCGCGTCATGCGCCAGAAGGATGCCGCGTCCGGGTTGCATGACGATCTCGTGAAGGTGCGCGCGGACGTTCTCCGCGTCGAGTCCAACCTCGCCGGGACCATCGAAGCGCTCCGCTCGGAAGTCGCGGCCCATCGCGCCGAGAACGCCGTCGCCTTCGCGTCGCTCGAGAAGGAGCCTGCCTCCAGAGATCCGCGTGAGGAGCGGCAAGTCGCCTTTCAAGCGCCCCGCCGCACGAGGTCGCCGGAAGGGACCTGCGCACTGAAGCACCGGAGCGCGCGCAGCGCCGCCATGCCCGCCGGATGATCCTCCTGTTCCGGCATCGGGCGCTCGGGCCTTCGGCCCTCGCTTCTACGTCGCCTACGCTCGAGGGCGGGATCCCAGGTGAATGCCTCAACTGGCCTTTGAATCCTGCGACTTCCTCGGGTAACGCGGGGTGCTACGATTCGAGCATGGACGGGGAGTAGGAGAAGCGGGCCGCGGCTCGCCGCGCGCGCATGACGGGCGGCGTAGCCACGTCGTTCGCCGAGCTCGACGAGGCGTCGCGCGAGTTCTGGGCGCACGCCTCGTTCGCCGAGAAGCTCCAGGCCACGCACGCAGCGCTCGCGGAAGCGTGGACGCTGAAGGGACGACATGGACCTCCACCCCGATTTGATGGATCTACTTGCGGCGTTCTCAAGTTCGAATGTTGAGTATCTCGTGATCGGCGGCTGGGCTGTCTCGGTGCACTCCGAGCCGCGCTTCACGAAGGATCTCGACCTGCTCATCGGCACCGCGGACGACAACCTCCAGCGCGCCGCTCAGGCGCTGAAGCTGTTCGGGGCACCGGAGTCGATGGTCACCCAGGCGCGCGCTCTCGGACCCGACGAGTTCTTGTTCTTCGGCGTATTGCCCGCGCGCGTCGACCTCGGCCCACCGGTCTCTTTCGTCATCGTACGACCCGAGCTGTCGTGCACGCGAAAGGTGATCTCCCGATCACGTATGCGGATCTCGTCGACGCGCCCCGCGCGGTCCTCGGTGATGAAGTCGCTATAAGCGACCGGGACCCTGCGCTCTGCAGGCGTGAGAAACTGCCAGATTGCGAGGAACGTCACGAGCGCGCAGATGCCAACGCCGATCGGGATGAGCACCCAGAAGGGGAACTTCTGCTTCGGCTGCGGTGGCGGCGCGATGGGCATCATGTGGGCGTCACCGGATCATGGCACCCGCTCGTCACGGCGTCTTCATCAGGCGCGCGACGTCAGGTCCCGTGAAACGGAAGCCTGCGAGCTTGCCGTCGACGCTCTTGACCAGCATGGTAGACGGAGCGCTCTTCGCGCCGGGCCCTGACGAGGCCGGCGTCCTCGAGCGCGGGCGCCGTGCGGGGAAGGCGCCTGGCGCAGGGCGAGCGGCCTCTGCTCTCGCATCGCCGTGACGAGAGCAGGTCCCTCGGCTGCGCAGCTCACTCGTCGCGGCGCAGACCGATGGTGGCGGAGAGCAGACGTTGGCGCACCGCGCCCACGCGGTCGCGGGCGACCGGTACGCGCAGCGGCATGGAAGTGCCGCGGTCGAGGAGGAGCGTCATCTCCCCGCCCTCGCGATTTACCTCGCGGACCTTCTCGCAGCGGACCAGCCAGCTCCGGTGGACGCGCAGGAACTCCTCGCCCACCAGCGCCTCGAGCGCGGCGAGCGAGAGGTCGACGTCGTAGCGGCTGCTCCCCGCGTGGACGTAGACGAGGCGCCCCTCGGCCTCGAACGCCGAGGCCTCGTCCGCGCCCAAGAAGACGTAGCCGCGCCCTTTGCGCGCCGCGATGCGCGGCGCGGCGCGCGGGCGGACGGCCAGCGGGGCAGGAAGCTTCTCGTGAATGCGGACCAGGCTCTCGCGCACGCGGGCCGCGACGAACGGCTTCAGGAGATAGTCGACCACGCCAAGCTCGAACGCCTCGATCGCATGACCCGGCGAGGCGGTGGTGAGCACGATGTGCGGCGCTCCGCCGTTCTTCCGGAGGGACGCGGCGAACCCCAGCCCGGCGCGCTCCGCCTCCGCTTCGCCGACGAGATGAACGTCCACGAAGGCGACGTCGATGTCGTCTCCCTTGGTGGCCGCGCGGGCGAGCGAGACCGAGGACACCGCCGCTACGACCTGCGCGATCCCCGAGGCTTCGATGAGCTCGACGAGGTAGCTGCGCGCCACCCGCTCGTCTTCGAGGACGAGCGCCCGCAGCAAGGCCCGCTCCGGCTCAGTCATGACGCGCCCCGGTCAGGACGATCGAGGCCTCGGTCCGATCGCCCCGGCGCGTGAGCTCGAAGCGGCTCCTCCCGTCGCCGTGGAGCGCCAGGCGGCGCTCCACCAGCGAGAGCCCTTTCCCCTCGGGGCGCCGCGCGCCGAGGCGAGGTCCGGTGTCCGTCACCACCAGGCGGAGCGAGCCATCCTCGAGCGAGGTCTCGATGCAGAGCTCGCCAATCTCGCCCTTCAGCACGCCGTGCATGAGGGCATTCTCGACGATGGGCTGCATGATGAGCGCCGGGATGGCCAGGCTCTCGGTCCGAGGATCCACACGCCAGCTCACCGTGAACTGGTCGGGGAAGCGCAGCGCATGAATGGCAATGTAGCGGGTCAGCCATTCCACTTCTTCCCTCACCGTATGATCGCTGTCGCTGCGCGTCGCGTCGCGGAACACGTCGCCCAGCATTCCCAGGAGCTCGCGCGCCTGCCCGGGGTCCTCGGTGACCAGCCCCGCGATCGCGTTCATCGTATTGAGGACGAAGTGCGGCTCGAGGTGGCTCCGGAGGCGAAGCAGCTCGGCATCGCGCTGCGCCCCCGCCAGCTCGAGGCGGCGTTCGCTGTGAGCGCGCCACAGGGTCGGGAGGAAGAAGAACGTGCCCCAGGCGGCGACCAGCGGCAAGGAGTCGGCGAGCGCGGTCACGGTCTGAAACGAGATGGTTCCCGGCTCGCTCGGATCCAGGATGGGATATCCGGGCCAGGATCGTTGGGCCACGAGCATCCCGAGATACGTGAGGACCAGCGCCGGCGCGGACGCCAGACAACCCACGATGCTGGCGGTGGTTGCGGCGACCCCCCGCAGGAGGAGCCAGCGAAAGACCAGCGCCACCGTCGTGAGACCGAAGACGAAGAGCGCGCCCATGCACGTCACGTTCGACCAGAAGACCTCCCTCGAGATCGAGCCGAACCACAGGCGAACTGCGAGCGGGCAGCACACCGCGCCCAGCATGAGCGGGACACCGACCAGCACGCTGCGCGCGAGGAGCCGGGGATCGGCGAGCAAGCGCGCCTCCTCGGGCGGCAGGACCTTGCGCGATGAAGCAGCGGAGAGCACCGTCACGTCTCGACACATCTGCCAGGAAGCCGCGGCGGCGGCCAGCGGCGTGGCTCGGATTCCGACGGGAGGGGGTTCGGCGGCGACCAACCGGGGGCTCGCTCGTGCGCCGCCGCCCGTGCCGCTACCGGCCCCCGTGGTCACGGGAGGCCCGCGCGTGGTCGGCATCCGCGGGCCCGGCCACGCAGCGCGGCGGATCCTGTCGCCGATGCGATTGCTCTTGCTGCTCGCGCTGGCGTCCTGCACCGCTTCCGAACCACGCCCCGAGGCGAAGGCCAGAGCGCCGCTACGCGGTCTCGTCACCGCGGAGGTCATCGAGGCGAGTTCCAGCCCGTCGCTCACCTACCTGGGGGTCATTCAGGCGGCGCAAGACGCGTCGCTGGGGGTGGTCGCTGGAGGACGCATCAGGAAGCTGCCCGTGCAGATCGGAGACCGGGTGGCGAAGGGCGACGAGCTCCTGCGCCTCGAGGACGCGGACGCCCATGCGGCAGCCCGTGGTGCCGCGGCCGCCCTCGCGCAGGCCAAGGCCCGACTGGGAGGCGTCACCGAGGTCGACGAGACCCCCGACGTGCGGTCGGCGCAGGTGGCGCTTGCGAGCGCGCGCGACGGGCGTGCGCGCCTCGCGGCGCTCGTCTCCAAGGGCTCGGTCAGTGACCAGGACTTCGAGCGCGCCAAGGCCGCGGAGCGCACCGCCGAGCTGCAGCTCGACGCGGCCCGCGCCGCGGTCCGGGCGTCCGCCGCCGCGGTGGAACAGGCGCGCGCCGGACAGGCGCAGGCCAGTGTCGCGCTCTCGGCGCTCTCGCTGCGGGCGCCGTTCGACGGCGTGATCGTCGAGCGCGCGGCGCGGATCGGCGAGACTGTCGCCGCCGGAACGCCGCTCCTGCGGATCATCGACGACGCGAGCTATCGGCTCGAGTTCGACGTGCCCGCGCACGAAGCAGCGCAGGTCGCGATCGGCGCGCGCATCGCCGTCGACGGCCCACCGGCCGCAGGAGGCGGCGCGCTGAACGGCACGGTGGTTCGACTCTCGGCGGCGCTCCAGAACGACTCGCGCCTGCGGCGTGCCGAAGCAACGCTGGCGGGTCGACCGCCGGAGGCGCTCGCCGGCGCGCGCGTGAGGGTGAGGGTCGACACCAGAGGTTCGGCGAGCCATCCCCTGGTTCCGTGCGACGCCCTGCGGTCCTCCGCGGGGATCGACCGCATCTGGGTCGTGAGGGGAGAGACCGTCGAAGAGCGCCTGGTGGTGGTGCTTCGACGCGAGGCGGAGGTGGGTGCCGACGCCGGCGGCAGCACGCAGCGTTGCGTCCTGGAGACCGGGGCCAGGGCTGGAGAGCGAGTCGTCAGGGATCCCCCGCTCGGGATCCAGGACGGTGACGGGGTGACGCCGTGAGCTCGAACGCCAAGACGCTGCGCATCGCGCTCGGCGCGTACCTGGCGCTGGCGCACGCGATCTCGACCCGCGAGGCGCGCGCCGAGGCGCCGCTCACCCTCGACGAGTCGCTGGTCATCGCGACCGCGAGCGCGTCGGCACCGGCGCTCCGGGCGGCTCGCCACGACGCGGCGAGCGCCGCAGAAGACGCGGTTCGAGCGCAGCGCGCGCGCCTGCCGGGGCTCACGCTCTCGGCGCGCTACACGCGCCTGTCGTCGATCGCGGAGCGCTACCGATCGGTGAGCCTCGACCCCACCGGCGCCTCGCCGCCGATCGTGTTCTCCCAGCTGCTCGACAACTACAACGTCCGCGCGGCGCTGGAGATCAACCTCACCGATCCCTTCTTGCGCCTGGCCGCGGCGGCCGAGGCGGCCGGCGACGTGGCCGCGGCCCGGAGGCTCGAAGCGGAGGCCACGCACGCCAGGGTGATCTTCGACGCGCGCAGCGCATACTTCCTGCTCGCCCGCGCCCACCTCGGCGCGCGGATCGCCGAGGATGGGCTCGACGCGGCCCAGGAACAGGAGCGTCTCGAGAACGATCGCGTGAAGGCCGGGACGTCGCCGGCGACGCGCGCGCTAGGGTTCTCCGTAGCGGCGGCGGCCGCGCGCACGCGCCGAGCGATCGCGAACGCCGAGGTCGGGGCCGCAGAAGCCGCGATGCGCCAGTACCTGCGCGTCGAGGACCGCGAGCGACCGCTGCTCCTTGCTCCGCCATCGGACGCCGGCGACTCCGATCGGGACATCCCTCCCCAGCGCCCGGCGCCGCCGGGAGAGCCGGCGGCCATCCGCGCGCTGGAGCGCGGTCGTGAGGCCGCGGACGCCAAGCTGCGCGAGGAGACGTGGGCGCTCTTGCCTCGCCTCTCGGTGATCGCGACCGGCGACGTCAGCGCGCCGAGCGCGCGCGTGATCGGCGCGAGCACGCTCCAGACGGTCCCCACCTGGGAACTGGGGGCGGTGCTGGAGATCCCGCTCACGCAGCTCTTCGGGCAGCTGAGCGGCCGCGCGTCGGCGCGCGAAGGTCTCGGTGCAGCCGCTGCGCGCCTCGAAGAGGCGCGTCGCGCGCTCGAGGCGCAGCGGGGCGGGGCGCGAGCCCTGCGTGAAGGAGCTCGTTCGCGGCTCGCGGCGGGCCGCCAGACGCTAGTGGTCGCGCGGACGCTCGCGGAGACCCGCCGCGCCGAGCTCGCGGCGGGCCTCGTGATCCCGCTCGACGTGACGAGCGCGGAGTCCGAGCTGCTGCGCGCGCGTGGCGAGGTCGCGGACGCCGAGCTCGATCTACGCCTCGCGGACGCGCGCCTCGATCTGCTCGAAGGGCGGACCACCCATCCCTCCGCGAGGCCGCGATGAGTGCCTTGCTCCAGATCTTCATCAAGCGCCCGGTGCTCACCTGGGTCCTCGTTCTCGCGCTGGTGGTGGCCGGGGTGGCGAGCCTGCGCGGGCTCGGCCTCGAGCGCTACCCCAACGTCGACCTTCCGATCGTGAGCATCACGACGCAGGCCCCAGGTCTCTCCGCGGCACAAGTCGAGGCCGAGGTGACGATGCGCGTCGAGAACGCGGTCGGTACCGTGGCGGGCCTGGAGCGGGTCGACTCGGTCAGTCAAGAAGGGACGAGCATCGTCCTCGCGCAGTTCGTTCTGTCGAAGGAAGGGCCCATCGCGGCGCAGGACGTTCGCGACCGCGTGGCCCGCCTGTCTTCCGAGCTCCCCGGGGCGGCGCGCCCGCCGCAGGTGGAGCTGTTCAATCCCAACGCCTCGCCCATCCTGCTCATCGCGCTCACCTCGAGATCACGAGCGCTCCGCGAGCTCTCGGAGGTGGGCGAGAGCAACCTTCGTCGCGATCTGCAGACCATCAAAGGCGTGGGCGAGGTCAGGGTCCTCGGCGCCGGGCGGCGCACCTTCCGGATCGTCATCGACGAGGCGCGCCTCCTCGCGCTCGACCTCACCGTCAGCGAGGTGCAGGCGGCGCTGGCCCGGGAGAGCCTCGATGCGCCGGGCGGCACCGTGAGCGCCGGGGGTCGGGCGCTGGCCATCCGCCTCGACGCGCGCGCGAAGTCGTTCGCCGAGGTGGGAGAGGTGGTGATCGCGCAGCGCGGGAGCGCGCCGGTGCACGTGCGCGACATCGCGAGCCTGATCGACGGCGAGGAGGCGCCGTCGTCGATCGCCACCGTCGACGGGGAACGCGGGATCGTGCTGGCCGTCCTCAAGCAATCGGGGCAAAACACGCTGGAGGTGACGCGCGACGTGCGCGAGCGTCTCGAGAGGTTCGGCGCCGATCCCGACAACAGCGGATTCTCTGCGCGCGTCGTGCGAGACGAGGGCGCCTACGTGCAGGCGTCGATCGACGCGGTGTACGAGCACCTGGTCCTCGGCTCCTTCTTCGCGGCGGTGGTGGTGCTGCTCTTTCTCCGCGACGGGCGCGCGACGCTGATCGCTGCGCTCGCCATACCGAGCTCGGTGATCGGGACGTTCGCACTGGTCAAGGGCCTGGGGCTGAGCCTCAACATGATGACGCTCCTGGGGCTGACGTTGGCGGTGGGCATCGTCATCGACGACGCCGTCGTCGTCCTCGAGAACATCGTGCGCGTGATGCGCGAGCAGCGGCTCTCCCCGG
>JAYTBL010000648.1:0-3591 GCA_043736975.1 Polyangiaceae bacterium | reverse complement strand
CTCGCCCCGGCGTCGAGCGACCGACAGCCCTCTCACCACGATGCGCCGGAGTCGCGATGGCAGGTTCGGAGGGTGCCGCGGCTTTCGAAATTCGTAGTCAAGGTGCAACACACGGCGGCTCTCCTGGCACTGCTGCGAGCCATTTTGAGCTGCGTGTTGATTCGTGTGGAGAGGCGGCGTTCATGTCTCGGCGAGCCCCTCGTACGTGCAGAGCGCCGAGAGCAGGTCCTCGAGCGCAGCGCGAGCGTGCGCGACGCCGATGGCGATCGTGTCGTGCATCGCCGCATCGGCGGCGTTGTGGCGTGCGCACGACGCCGAGTAGTCCTCGAACGCCCCGAGCTGCGTGACCAGTGAAGCGAGGTTCCGCGGGCACTCGCACTCGACCAGGGTCGCGGTCGCGCGGAGCCGTGCGAGGGCGGGCTCCGTGTAGCGACGTGGCGGTGGCGTCGACGCGGGACCGTCCGCCTCGTCGTCGTCCTTGGCGATCGCGGCGCCGACGTCGGCCAGCAACTGCTGCTGATCCATTGGACCGCGGATCAATCGCGCCCCCGCGCTGCGGAGCGCAGCGCACAGGGTCGACGACGCGAAGTCGTAGGTGACGACGACATGCGCCGCGCCGCAGCGCTTCCGCGCGCGCTCCATCGCTTCGACGGGGGCGCCGCCGAGCAGGCCGAGATCGACGAGGAGCACGTCGACCGGTGCCTCGCGACGCGGGAACTTCGCGATGAACGACGGCAGGGCGGCGGCCTCGAATACGATGACCCAGGGCACCGCATGCGCCGTCGCTGCGAACACCGCGAGGAGGGTGCCATGCAGGAGCGCAATGCGGGGAGCGCGTCTCCTTCGCCGCACGAGCGGTGGCGCCCCGCTGCTCGCGTCCCGGTGGACCTCGGCTCGTGCGCGAAGGTCCTCGATCGTCACGCCGGTGAGGCGGCGCACGGACTCGCCGCTCGCCGAGAGCTGCTTCAGCAGTCGTAGGCGCTCGACGTCCTCGGTCGTGTAGACGCGGTGACCAGCGCCGTCGCGACGCGGGTGCACTGAGCGGTAACGACGCTCCCAGGTGCGGAGCGTATTCGGGGACAGCCCGGTGAGCTTGACCACGGATGCGACGGAGTGGATCGCCTCGGAGCTCATGGGCGGAGTCTAGCTCGCTTCGAAGAAGCAGGAAAGAAGCCTGAACAGCTTTTGAACAACACGAGTGGCACTTGAACGACTCATGGACAGCTCCTAGCTGACCAACGTCTCTTCAAGCAGTTGTTCAGACCATCCAGGAGACCGTTTGCAATGCCTACTCTGAGCTTCGGGCAGTACCAGCTCGTCTACAACACCCTCAGCCTCGCCATCGCTGCGATGTTGGGCTCGTTCATCTTCTTCGTCATCGGTCGCGGCCAGCTCGCGGCCAAGTACCGTCCCGCGCTCGTCATGTCGTCGCTGGTCGTCGCGATCGCCGGCTACCACTACGTCCGCATCTTCGAGAGCTGGCACGCGGCGTACGCGCTCCACGACGGCCTCTACGTCGCGACGGGGGCGCCCTTCAACGACGCATATCGCTATGTCGACTGGCTCCTGACGGTGCCGCTGCTCGTCGCGGAGCTGGTCGCCGTGCTCGCGCTCGACAAGGCCATCCGCGGCAAGCTCATGGCGAAGCTCGTCGTCGCGTCGGTCGCGATGATCGCGCTCGGTTACCCCGGCGAGGTCTCGTCGGACATGACGACCAGGGGCATCTGGGGCGGGCTCTCGGCGGTGCCGTTCGCGTACATCCTCTATGTGCTCTGGGTAGAGCTCACGAAGGCGTCCGCGAAGGACAGCGCGGAGGTCCGCGTGCTCCTGCGCAACGCACGCCTTCTCATCCTCGGCACGTGGGGCTTCTACCCCATCGCCTACCTCATGCCGCAGCTCGGCATCGGTGGCGCCTCGGCCCAGGTCGCGCTGCAGGTCGGCTACAGCATCGCGGACATCGCCGCCAAGTGCGGCTACGGCGTGATGATCTACCACATCGCGCGCGCCAAGATGGCGAGCGAAGGGGCGGTCGCCGAGGTGGCCCCGGTGGCGGCGTAGGACGTATCCAGTGGACGACGATCCGCATGACGGCGCCGGTGGTCACTACATCACCACCGGCGTCACCCTGGTAGGGCTCGGCGCGTTCGCTCTCGTCGCGGCGGTCCTCATCAAGCTGTTCGGGCTGCAGCTTCGCTTCATTGCCCCGCGCTCGATGGCTCTCTTCAGCGCGGGGTTCATCGCCGTCGGCGCATGGATGGTGCGCCACGGTCGCGCCACGGAGGGCGGTCCGTCCTCGCGGGCGCGGCGCAAGTGAAGGCATCGCGTCCGCTATCGAAAAGGAGACTGGCTCGTGAAGCGCTGGTTGTTCGCAGTCGTCGCGATCCTCCTTCACCTGGTACTGCCACAATCGTGGGTAGAGGTGCTCGCAGTCGCAGCCGTCCTCACGCTCGGTCTCGCGCACGGCGCGGTGGATCCGCTCCTCGCGCGAGGCGGCGAGAGCGTGACGTTCTACCTGACTTACCTGGCGGCGGCCGTCGCGGTGCTCGTCGCGTGGTGGCTCAGCCCCACCGTCGCGCTCCTCGGCCTCTTGGCTGCCTCGGTCGTTCACTTCGGGAACGGTGATGCGCGTGGGATGGCATGTCCCTCCTCGAGTGCCATCTTCGCGCGCGGTCTCATGGTCGTCTTTCTTCCGCTCGTGCTGCACACCGCCGAGGTGGCTCCGATCATCGTCGCGCTCGGTGTGCCCGCGCCGACGTGGGGGCCGATCGAGGGCGCGGGGCTCGCGATTCCGCTCGTCGTGTGGAACGTGCTCGCAGCTCGCCGGAGGGGCACGTTCGCCGTCGCCGACGTCGTCGTGCTCGCGCTCTCCTTCGCCATTCTCCCGCCTCTGGTGTCGTTCTCTCTCTATTTCACGGCCTGGCATGCGGTGGATCACTTTCTCGACCTACGGCACCTCGACGCCGCGAAGCTCGCGCGGCGCGCCGTGCTCGGATGCGTCATTTCCTGGACGGCGATCGCGCTGTTCGCCTGGGCGACCGCCCGCTGGGTGGCGCCTGAAGCGCGCTGGGCGGTGGTCTTCGGTTTCCTCAGCGCGGTCACGGCTCCGCACATGATCGTCGTCGCACGCGCCCGCCTCGCGCTCCATCGGACCGCCGCTCCCGCTAGTTCTGCAGACTCCCGCCAGGTGGTTGGAGCAACGCAACGACCGCGCGTCCCTCCTCATCGTTTTCTGCGGTGGAGCTCGAGCCTATCGACGAACCACGAGGACGCGAACGCCCGTCGGACTGCGGGGCCACGCGACGAGACGAGGGGCGCACGGTAGCCTTGCGGGAAGCGATCCTCCGCTGAGCGCGTATGCTGCTTCGCGAGGAGAGCGACCATGAGAATGCGATGGATCTTGGGGGTGGCCGTTGCGAGCGCGGCGTGCGGCGGCGGCGCCGGCGGATCTGACGCCCCCCATCGCTTCGACAACCCGAAGAAGGCACTCGCCTTCGCCGTCAGCCAGGAGATGACGTGCCTGGGCGACGAGGTCGAGTACACGCCCGAGCCGGGACCCAACGGCGCCACGCGCTACCACGTGAAGGGCTGCGG
>JAYTBL010000647.1:0-8776 GCA_043736975.1 Polyangiaceae bacterium | reverse complement strand
GCGCGCCGCGACCTCGCGCAGGCGCGGCATGAGCGGCCGCCAGTCGTCCGGTGCGAGCGCCCGCGCCACCTCCGACGGACAGATCGACTTCCCCGCTGCGCGCTCCCGCAGCAGCGTGCGGATCGCGCGCTCGATGGTTCGTCCGTTCATGCGCGAAAGTTCCAGGAGGAGCGGGGGGGTGATCTGGCTCGCGCGTGTCTCCGGCGAAACCTCCCCCGATCCATGACATCGGATCGCCCAACGCGCGAGCGCCTGGAATCAAGGCGCTTCGCGCGTGACTCGGCCTGGCACCAGCGTTGCGTTGCGCCCTCACCATGGACCTGCCCACCAAGCTCGCCGACTCGAAGCTCCTTCCGAGGCGCGCGCGCTCGCTGCCGGTGCGCGCGGGCATCGCGTTCCTCCTCGTCGCCACGCTCGTCGCCTGCGCGGCCGATGACGTCGGTGACGACGACGACGACGACGGCGAGGACAGCTTCGAGTCGACCGACTCCGCGCTCGTGAGATCGGGGCCGTGCAGCGGCAAGGCCATCGACCGCGCCGTGAAGTGCGCGCAGGCGAAGGGCGCGCGCGTGCTCAGCTACTACCGCAGCCCTGCCGACCAGGAGCGGGTGCGGCGCCAGAACCGCTGCACGAACCGCTGCACCGGATCGGCGGGGTGTGTACGTCCCACGGCGGGCTGCACGAGCTCGCCGCATACGGCGTGTCGCGCGGTCGATCTCATCGCCGACGGCTCGCCGGTGAGCCGCGCGGCGCTGCGCGCCTGCGGGCTCGCGAAGACCACCGCCCCGCACGCGAACCACTACGACCTCGTGGGTAACTGAATCCCGAAGGCGCCTCTCGCGGAGTGACGCCAACAGGACTGCGACGGCCCGTCGCTGCGGCAACGATTGGCGTTGACGGTCGAAGAGGCGCGCGTTCGACTCCGGCGATGGACTCCCTCGTAGCGCCGCGCGTCGGCGCGCTCGCCCCGCGCTTTCGCGTCCGTGGAGACGGCGCGACGCTCACCCTCGCGTCGTTCGATCGCCAGCCCGTCGTCCTCGTCTTCCTCGCGGACGGGTCGCCCGCGGACGCGCCCCCCGAAGATCTCGCCGCCGTGCGCGCCGAGCTGCGTGGGCTCGGGGCCGTGCTCGTCGTCCTCTCCGACGCGGGGCTCTTCTTCTTCCGGCCCGATGACGAGCTGGAGCGCTCCGCGCGCGCGGCGGATCTCGACCTCGGCGACGTGCAGGAAGCCCACGCCGCCTTTGGCCTGAAGCGCTGCGCGCGCGGGAGCCTCACCACGCCTGGGCTGTTCGTGATCGACGGCCACGGGGTGCTCCGCTTCGCCCACGTCTGGCGAAGCGGCGACGACGTCGGGCTCGACGCCGTGCGCAACGCGCTCTCCGCCGCGGGGCGCGCCGTGGTGGGCGCCAAGCGCTCGCTCGTGGTGTCTCGCCGTGAGCTCGTCGTCACGAGCCTCGTTGCCGGCTTCGCGCTGATGTTCCTCGACGCGTGTGACAAGCCCGAGCCCGGCAAGCCTCTGGCCGACGCCATGGCGCCGGCGGACGGCGGGCAGCCCGAAGGCGAGATCGAGGTGACGCTCGACGTGAACGGCCGCCCGCGCAAGGTCCGCATCGATCCCCGCACCACGCTCCTCGATGCGCTGCGCGAGCGCATGAACCTCCCGGGCACCAAGAAGGGCTGCGACCACGGTCAATGCGGCGCCTGCACGGTGCACGTGGACGGCAAGCGGGTGAACGCGTGCCTCCTCTTCGCCGCGATGGTGGAGGGCAAGACGATCGTGACCATCGAGGGCCTCGCGAAGGGCGAGGAGCTCCACCCGATGCAGGCCGCCTTCGTCGCCGACGACGCCTTGCAGTGCGGCTACTGCACCCCGGGCCAGATCATGAGCGCCGTCGCGCTCCTCCAGGAAGGCGGCGGAACCACCGACGCCGACGTGCGCGAGTCGATGAGCGGCAACATCTGCCGCTGCGGCGCCTACCCGAACATCGTCTCTGCCATCCAGCGTGTACGAAAGGGATCGGCCTGATGCAACCGTTCAAGTACCAGCGCGTCACCGATCAGGCGCGCGCCATCGAGACCGGCGCGCGGCCCAACACGCGGCTGCTCGCTGGCGGAACGCTGCTCGTCGACCTCATGAAGCTCGGCGTCGAGACGCCGTCCGATCTCGTGGACGTCAACGGCCTGCCGCTGGCCGCGATCGAGAGGGTCGCCGAGGGCCTCAAGATCGGCGCGCTCAGCCGCAACAGCGATCTCGCGAGTCACCCGCTCGTGAAGGCTAGCTTTCCCGTGCTGAGCGAGGCGCTCCTCTCGGGGGCTTCGCCGCAGCTCCGCAACATGGCCACCCTGGGCGGCAACCTCATGCAGCGCACGCGCTGCAGCTACTTCCGGGATCTCGCCTTCGAAGCGTGCAACAAGCGGAAGCCGGGGTCGGGCTGCGCGGCCCTGGATGGCTGGACGCGCTACCACGCCGTGCTCGGCACCAGCGACCAGTGCCTCGCCGCGCATCCCTCGGACATGGCGGTGGCGCTCGTGGCGCTCGACGCCATGGTGCACGTCGCCGGCCCCAACGGCGCGCGCGCCATCCCCATCGTCGATTTCCACGTGGTCCCCGGCGCGCATCCCGAGGTCGAGTCCACGCTCGCGCCCGGCGAGATGATCACGCACGTGGTGCTCCCCGACTCACCGTTCGCGAAACGCTCGCGCTACGTGAAGGCGCGCGACCGCGCGTCGTATGCCTTCGCGCTGGCGTCCGCGGCGGTGGCCCTCCACGTCGACGGCGGCACCATCAAGGCGGCGCGGGTAGCGCTGGGCGGCGTGGGCACCAAGCCCTGGCGCAGCAAGGAGGCGGAGCAGAAGCTGGAAGGCCAGAAGCCAACCCGCGAGCTGTACCGCGCGGCCGCCGAGGCGGCGCTCGCGGGCGCCAACCCCAGGAAGGACAACGCGTTCAAGGTGGAGCTCGGCAAGCGCACGCTTGCCCGGGCCCTCGAGCTCGCAGGAGGTGCAGCGTGAGCGAACCGATGGTCGGGAAGGGCATCGATCGCCTCGATGCCCGGCTCAAGGTGACCGGCAAGGCGACCTACGCCGCGGAGTTCGCGACCGCGAACGTGGCGCACGCCGTGATCGTCGGCGCGCCCGGCGCGAAGGGGAAGATCACCGCGCTCGACACCGCGGCTGCGGAGCAGGCGCCCGGCGTGCTCTCGGTGCTCACCCACAAGAACTCGCCGAAGCTGCCTGGCGCAGCGAAGGTGCTCGAGGGGGTCGATCGCAAGCAGCAGATCCTGCAGGACGACGAGATCCGCTACTCCGATCAGCCGGTCGCGCTCGTCGTCGCCGACACGATCGAGCACGCGCGCTACGCGGCCTCGCTGGTGAAGGTCACGTTCGACGTCGGCGCCCTCGCGCTCGATCTCGAGACGGAGCGCCCGCGTGCCTATGCGCCGAAGAGCCTCCTCGGCAAGCCCTCGGACAGCAGCAAGGGCGACGTCGACAAGGCCTTTGCGAGCGCGAAGACGAAGATCGAGCAGACCTACACGACGCCCGACGAGCACCACAACCCGATGGAGATGCACGCCACCATCGCGGTCTGGCAGGGCGAAGACAAGGTCACCGTCTACGACGCGACGCAGGGCATCGCCGGCGTGCAGAAGAAGCTCAGCGCCGTCTTTGGCCTCGCCATGGAGAACGTGCGCGTCATCTCGCACTACGTGGGGGGCGGCTTCGGCTGCAAGGGCTCGCCGTGGTCGCACATCAGCCTGGCGGTGATGGCGGCCAAGGTCACGCAGCGGCCGGTGAAGATCATGCTGACCCGGGGGCAAATGTTCGGCTTCGTCGGCCACCGGCCCGCCACCTCGCAGAAGGTGGCCCTCGCGGCCGACGCGACCGGCAAGCTCCTCGCGATCCGGCACGAGACCCTCTCGTACACGTCGCCCAGCGACGAGTTCATCGAGCCGTGCGGGCTCGTCTCGCGCATGCTCTACGCGTGCGACAACATCAGGACCACCCACCGGCTGGTGAAGCTCGACGTCGCGACGCCGACCTTCATGCGCGCGCCCGGCGAGGCCACGGGGACGTACGCCCTGGAGTCGGCGCTCGACGAGCTGGCGGTCGCGCTCGACATGGATCCCCTCGATCTCCGCCTGAAGAACTACGCCGAGAAGGATCCCGGAGACGGCAAGCCGTGGTCCAGCAAGGAGCTCCGCGCTTGCTACAAGCAGGCCGCCGAGAAGTTCGGCTGGTCGAAGCGGAGCAAGAAGCCGCGCAGCACGAGCGACGGACACTGGCTCGTGGGCATGGGCATGGCGACCGCCACCTATCCCGCGAACCAGCAGGACTCGTCGGCCGTCGCGCGCATCCGCCCCGACGGGACGGCGCTCGTGCAGGCGGGCTCGCAGGACATCGGCACCGGCACCTACACGATCATGACGCAGATCGCGTCCGACGCGCTGGGCATCCCGATCGAGAGGGTGACCTTCGAGCTGGGGGACTCGAAGATGCCACCCACGCCGGTCTCGGGCGGCTCGCAGACCGCGTCGAGCACCGGCTCGGCGGTCAAGATGGCGTGCCTCGCGGCGCGCGCGCAGCTCGTCGAGCTCGCGATCGCCGACGCGGCCTCACCGCTGAAGGGGCTCACCGCGGCCGACGTCGACGTGGACGGCGGCGCGCTCTTCTCGAAGAAGGACGCGACCAAGCGGGACCCCATCGGCGAGATCGTGAAGCGCACGAAGAAAAACGAGCTGAGCGTCACCCTCGACACCAAGCCCAAGGCCGACCGGAAATCCCACGCCTGTCACTCGTTCGGCGCGCACTTCGTCGAGGTGCGCGTCGACGATGCCACCGGCGAGGTGCGCGTCAGCCGGGTCGTCTCCGCCTTCGCGGCGGGCAAGATCCTGAACGCGAAGACCGCACGGAGCCAGTTCCTGGGCGGCATCGTGTGGGGCATCGGGCTCGCGCTCACCGAGGAGACCCATCGCGACAAGCGGAGCGGCCGCGTCGCGAATCGCTCGCTCCAGGACTACCACGTACCGGTCAACGCCGACGTACCCGACCTCGATGTGATCATGGTCGAGGAGAAGGATCCGTTCGTCAACGAGATCGGCGCCAAGGGCATCGGCGAGATCGGGATCACCGGTATCGGCGCCGCCATCGCGAACGCCGTCTACAACGCCACCGGCAAGCGGATCCGCGACCTCCCCATCACCCTCGACAAGCTGCAGTGAGGGCGCGCTCGAACATTCTTCCGTGTACGCCGAAGGGGTGACTTTCCTCGCGGCGGGCAGGGCGGCAATATTCAACCATGCCCTCCGTCGCGTTGCGCGTGTTGCCGGTGACCTGCCTGCTCGTCCTCTCCCTGCTTGCTGCCTGCGAGGACAGCTCCTCCTCGAGCTCGGGCGTCGTCGCCGCCGCCGACGGTGGCTCGTTCGAGGCCTCGACGCCCGATGGCGCGATCCGCGACTCCTCGAGCTCGGCCGACGCCGCGGACGCCGCGGATGCCGCGGATGCTGGGAAGGTCCTGCCCCCGGGAATGATCGAGCCCATCCCCTACCTCTCGCGCGCGGACAGCCCCTTCAACGGCGTCGCGTTCGGCACCTACTCCCACTTCGAGGACTGGGAGGACAGCTTGCTGAACACGCCCGGCGTCACCGCCGAGCCGAACACCCTCTCCTCGAGCTTCGGCCCGACGCTCATCGACTCGGTTGATGGCGACGACAATGCCGTCGACGGCAAGTGCATGAAGGGTGCCGGCTCCTGCAACGCGGCGTTCGGCGGCGGGACCATCACGTTCACGTTCGACGCCGCCGTCCTGGGCGCGCTGCCCACCCACGTCGGCATCGTGTGGACCGATGGATCGCCCTCATGCGACGCGATCTTCGAAGCCTACGACGCCGCGGACGTGCTCATCGGCACGCGCACGGCGGCGACCGTGGGCAACGCGGACAACAGCGGCACCCCCGACGAGGATCGCTTCTTCGGCGTCGTTCATCCGGCGGGCGTGAAGAAGATCGTCATCAAGAGCTCGGCGGGCGGCGTCGAGGCTGACCACCTCTCGTATGGTCGCTGAGAGAGAACACCACGACCCTGGCTGCTAGGCCCCGAGCTCGAGCCCGGGCGACGCCGCCATCCAGCGCTCCTTGCCCACTGGCCGGACGATCACGGTGTCCTTCCAGAGCTTCCCGCGGCGGTCCTCGAAGCCGAGCGCGGCCAGGCGCTGCGCGATCTCCTCGAACCGTCGCCGCTCCTGCAGCGATGCCTGCAGATGCCAGCGCGGGACCTCGCCCGCGTTGCGCGAGCAGCTGACGTTCTCGATCGCGCTGGTCGACGCGGCCAGCTGGGCGAGCAGCGCGAGCGGTGAGCCCTCGAGCGCGAGCAGGAGTGCGTCGACCAGGTTGCCCTGCGCCGACGAGACGCGGATCGACGTGCTCCCGCCGAACAGGCGGTACACCGACACGGCATACGAACCGACGCGCTCCCGCCACTCCGTTCCCGCGGCCACATCGTCGAGCTCGGTGGGCTTCTCGGTGAACGCCCCGCTCGTGCAGACGCGGCGCACCACGTCGCACGCGTCGTCGAAGTGATCGCCGCGGATCTCTGCCATGAGCAGGCGCGTGGGGCCGGCGCTGCCGCGATCGCGAAGGAGCGTCTCGTGCAGCACCACGCACTCCCGGAACGGCGCGAAGAGCGCCTCGAGCTTCGGGTCGCCGCGCAGGAGGCCCGGGGCGATGGTGATCCGCGCGCCGTCGGCTTCGTCCGGCGCGGGAGCATCGGCGAGTCGAGGTGCGGGCACTGCAGCTTCCCTCAGTTGAAGCCGTAGCTGAGCGAGCCCGCCACGAGGGAGCGACGCAGCAGTCCGGATTGAATCATGCGGTCGGTGTAGCGCCGTTTTCTATGTATGCAAGTGTGCGTTGACCGATGGCCAGGCGGGCGTCGTGTTTCCTCCCGCGCGCGCGGACGCGTGCCTCGCGATCTATGGCGCCTCGTTCGCGGTGGGCGTGCCGAACCGCAGCGTTGCCGGCGCCGCTTCCTCCTTGTGAGCGATGCGTATCATCGGCTCGGTCGGGCACTCGCCGATGTCTTCGACGTCGGTCTCTGTCACGCGAAAGGGGATGGTGTTCGCTCTCATGCGAGGGTGTTCGGCAATGTCCGCGAGTGGTTGCGTCAAATCGACGGTTCGCGCCGCGACGCCTGACAGCACAGCCGAGGGATGAGAGTCTCTCGGCCATGAGCGAGCGGCACATCGAGCTGGTCTGGCGCTGTTCGAGCTGCCGGCACCAGAACCTCGGACGCCACACGCTCTGTCAGGGCTGCGGCAATCCGAAGGACGAGTCCGAGGAGTACGAGATGCCCGCCGATCCGTCGGCGGTCGCGTCGGTCGAGGATCCCGAGCTCCTGGCCATCGCCAAGGGCGGCGAAAACTGGTCGTGCAAGTACTGCGGCAGCGACCAGCGCAACGAGGCGGGCGAGTGCGAGCGCTGCGGCGGCGATCGCACGCATCCCGCCGAGGCCGCGGCGGCGATCAAGGAGGGCGCGGCGCGTCGCCTCGCGCAGCAGGCCGGCCCTCGGCGGATGCCGCACCGCCTCTACGTCCTGGGCGGGGTGCTCGCCATGAGCGTGCTCGTGACCGTGATCCTCGTCTCGCGCCACCAGGCCGCGCCGGTGGCGGCGCCAGAGCCGGCCGTGGCTACCGCGATCCTTCCGCCGCGCACCACGTTCACCGTGAAGATCACCGGCGTGACCTGGAAGCGCACCGCGATCGTGGAGACGCGGCGGCTCGTGGCCCACGAAAACTTCACCACCGAGGTCCCCGCCGGCGCGGTGGAGATCAAGGCCGCCGGGCAGCACGTGCACCACGAGGAGCAGGTGCTCGACCACCAGGAGACGGTCTACGACAACGTCGAGGTGCCGGACGGCACGCGCAGCGAGTCGTATACCGAGCGCGTCACCTGCGGGCAGGACTGCACGACCACGCCGCGCACCTGCCGCCGCGTGTGCAGCGGCTCACCGCGCTCGTGCCGCCAGAGCTGCACGAACGGAAAGAACGGCTTCGCGAGCTGCAAGGAGGTCTGCAGCGGGAGCGGGGAGACCTGTCGTGACGACTGCACGGGCGGCGGGCAGACCTGCAAGACGAAGTATTGCGACGAGCGGCGAACGCGCCAGATCCCGAAGACGCGCACCGAGCGCCGAGCGCGTCAGGTCCCGCGCTATCGCAGCGAGCCGCGCTACGCCGCGTGGTCGACGTTCAAGACCCCGGAGTGGGTGCCTACGGCAAGCAGCGAGCTCACCGGCAACGACACCACGCCCCTCTGGCCCGACGCCGGCATCAAGGAGACCGACGCCGGCACCCCGAAGCTCGGCGACAAGCGCGTCGTCCGCACCGAGGGGATATGGCTGACGATGACCACCGACGACGGCGCGGCCCGCGAGTACTCCGCCACGTCGCTCGAGGCCGTCGCCTCGATGGCGGTCGGCAGCGAGCACCAGGTGCGCATCTCGGGCGGCGCCGTTACGTTCCTCGGCGACGAGTAGAATCCTCGTCCGTCCATGCTTCGCATGGCACGTTGGAGACACTGGAAGGGCGATGCGCTTCCCGATCGCAGAAAGCGCGAGCATCGAGCCCTCGATCAGCGCGCTTTACACGCCGCCCGGGAGGCCCGGGAGAGGTGACGTTTCGTTGGCGATGAGTGGCTTCGCGGACTTGCTCGATGAAAGGCGCGCGTCGATCCTCGAGCGCTTCGTGGCCCGCGTGCCGAGCTCCTTCAAGGACGGCCTGACGCGGAGCGAG
>JAYTBL010000646.1:0-3594 GCA_043736975.1 Polyangiaceae bacterium | reverse complement strand
GGTTGTGCGCGCCGCGGCCGACGAGGAGCGGGCCATCGGCGAACAGGCGCACGCGGCGGTCGTTGTTGCCTCCCAGGCCGACCAACCAGAAGAAACCGTTCGGTTGGCTCAGTTGGCTCGGGTCCACGCGCAGGCTCCTCCAGAAGAAGACCGTCATGATACCGCGATTGCCCTCCGCTGGGAGCGCCCTTCGCGGTACTATGGCTCATGGCCCCGGGCGTCCAGCTGCTGAAGCGGCTGATCGACATTGCCGGTTCGAGCGCCGGTATCGCTCTTACCTGGCCGCTGATGATCCCCATCGCGGCGGCCATCCGGCTCGATTCGCCCGGCCCGATCTTCTTCGTGCAGCGCCGCTGCGGCCCGCTCATCGAGCACCCGCACCCGCCCGAGACCGTCCCGCCGGACCACCGCCGTGGCCACCGCTGGACCGCCTTCCAGATCTACAAGTTCCGGACGATGGGCGTGGACGCCGAGCGGGGGACGGGCGCCGTGCTCGCCACCAAGGGTGACGCGCGCGTCACCCGCGTCGGGGCGTTTCTCCGCAAGACGCGGCTCGACGAGCTCCCGCAGTTCTGGAACGTCCTCCGTGGGGACATGTCCCTGGTGGGCCCGCGGCCGGAGCGCCCCGAGCTCCTCGAGACCCTCGCCCACGCCATCCCCTACTTCGAGGAGCGCACGCGCGGCGTGAAGCCGGGGCTCACCGGGCTCGCCCAGATCTCGCTCGGTTACAGCGGAAACGCCTCGCCCGACAGCGACGCCGGCAAGGTCTTCGCGAGGCTCGCCAACCCCTTCGGCATGGACGAGGCGGAGGGCGCGATCGCCGACGACATGCGCAACAAGCTGATGTTCGATCTCGCGTACGCGGCGTCGCTCGAGAGCTTCTGGTCCTACGTGCAGATGGAGATCACCATCCTCGTGAAGACCCCGATGATCATGGTGCTGTCGCGCGGGCATTGAGCTGGTACGCTCGCTCCCCGCCGTGAACGTCGTCCTTCGCGTCAGCTTCCGGGTCGAGGCGAGCCTCGCTCATCGCGCCCTGGCGATCGACCTGGTCTCCACGCTCGTCGAGCATGTCACGAGCGCCGATCGCGCCTTTCGCAACGCGATCATCACGGCGTTCGGTGAGGCGTTCAACAACGTCGTGATCCACGGCTACAAGAACCGCACCGACGGCATGCTCGACGTGGAAGCGGAGCTCGGTCCCGATCACATGACCTTGAAGCTCCGAGACGACGGCATGCATGCCGACCTCGCCAGCGTCCCCACCCCCGATCTCGACGCCGTGCCCGAAGGCGGCCTCGGAATCTTCATGATCAACGCGCTCGTCGACGAGGTCGTCTACGAGAGCGGCACCCCCAACGTCCTGTCGCTCACCAAACGAACGACGGCAGCGGAGCCTTCTTCGACATGAAATGCACCATCACTGAGAACGGCGAGCAGACCCGGCTCGAGGTCGAGGGCGCGCTCGACGCCATGACCGCGCCCGAGATCCGCCCCATCTTCGACAAGGTCGTCACCGACCGGCGGCGCCACGTCACCGTGGACATCGCCAAGGTGACGATGATCGACAGCTCGGGGATCGGCGCCATCGTCTCGCTCTTCAAGCGGGTCAAGGCGGACGGCGGGCAGGTGCTGGTGGTGGGGGCGCGCGATCAGCCGCTCGCGGTGCTCAAGCTGCTCAAGCTCGATCGCGTCTTCGGGCTCTGACCGCTCGCTCAGGGGCGGGGATAGAGCGCGAGGTAGCGATCGAGCATCCGCTCCTCGGCGAAGCGGCCCAGCGCGTAGCGACGGGCGGCCTCCCCCATCGCGGTGCGGGTCGCGGCGTCGTCGAGCAGGCACCGGAGCGCGGCGCCGAGCGCGCGCGGATCGCCGTGCGGCACGAGAACGCCGATGTCCGGGGGGACGATGTCGGGGACGCCGCCCACGGCGGTGGCGACGATGGGCAGCCGCGACGCCATCGCCTCGGCGAGCGCGAGCGGCAGGCCCTCGGCGCGCGAGCTCGAGGCGTAGACGTCGAAGGCGTTGAGGACGCGCGCCACGTCGCGGCGCGCGCCGGTGAGCGTGACGAAGGGGCGCAGCGCGGACGGCAGCGCGGTGATGGCGGCCTCGATCGCGGCGCGCACGATCCCCTCACCGACGATCACGAGGCGCACGCGTTCGCCGAGGAGCGGCTCCATGGCGCGGACGAGGAGCGGATAGTCCTTCTCCTCGACGAGCCGTCCGACGGCGCCCACGACGCGTGCGTCGGGGGCGATGCCGAGCTCCTCACGGACCGCGATCCGCGCGGCTTCGTCGGGCGTGAACTTGCCGAGCGGGATGCCATTCTCGATGACCGTCAGGCGCTGCGGCCGAGGGTGCTCCTCGCGCTCGGCGGTCACCGCGGTGTCGCTGGAGACGGCGACGAAGTGGTCGACGCAGCGGGTCGCCGCGCGCGCCAGCCCGCGCGAGAGCCTGGAGTAGGCGATGTGACCGTGCTTCGTGTGCACGATGCACGGAACGCGCGCCAGGCGCGCGGCGGGCGCGGCGTACTCGAGCGGGACGGCGTTGTGGGTGTGCACGACGTCGAGGCGGAGCGAGCGGAAGAGGCGCCAGAGGCGGTGGTAGAGACCGCGGTCGAAGCCCGGCCCGCGCACCACCTCGTGCACGGGGATCGCGCCCAGCTCGCCGCGCAGGGTCCCGCCCGCGGTGAGCGTGACGACGTGCACCTCGTGCCCGCGCTCTTCGAAGCCCTGGGCCATGCGGAGCACGAGGCGCTCCTGGCCGCCGATGTCGAGCGAGAGGACCACGAGCGCGATTCGCATGCGGCTCGAACGTAGCCTGCATCGACGCCCGGCGGAGCATCGCGTTCGCCGGATGAAACCAGCTTGAGGCCGGCGGCGGTGACATGAACCGCGAGGCTCGCCGCGTTCGGAGGATGGCTCGACGTCCCGCTCGAGCCGGGCTGGCAGATCGCGAGCAGCGGAATGGTCACGCAGAGCTTCACGCTCGCGACGACCGGCCCATCGTCGGCGTGCATCGGCAACAGCGGATCGCGCCAAAACCTGAGGAAGCTCGCTCCGCGACGACTTGCAACGCAGGCATGCTTGTGAAACTCCTCCTTCTCTACGAGACCGCAGTGGCGGAGGCATCCGCGACTCCAAGCGCGAAGTCGCTGGAGGCGACGGCGCTGTGCGAGGAGGCGATCCGACCCTCCGAGCTGCCCGACTCGACGCGAGCCTGCTGATCGCGGTGCTCACTCGCGCGGCGACACGATGCTCCCTTGAAGACCCGAAACGTTCGGTCGAGTTCTCGAGGAAAGCGATCGCTGTCGCGACAGAGCATTCACCCTCGGACGCGGGACGTGACCTCGTTGCATACTGTGCTCGATGCGGATTGTGCGGAGCGCCACGATGCCTCGACGCCAACGGCTTGCCTGACTACGACGACCTGCATAAGGGCGACGATCCCAACGGTGGCGAGGACGAAGGTGGCGTCGCCGCGCCACGGTATGGCTGCGAAGTGAGCGGCCCCCGTGGCGGTGCCTCGTTCCTCGGCGCGGGCAGCGCGCTCCTCGCGATCGAAGTGCTTCGGGTCCGACGAAGTCGGCCCTCCCTC
>JAYTBL010000645.1:0-8802 GCA_043736975.1 Polyangiaceae bacterium | reverse complement strand
CCTTCCGGTTCGCATCGGCGATACCGCCGAGCACGCACGAAGGCTGCTCGGAGCACCGACGGCGACCAAGCAGAGCGACGACAGCTCGACGTTCTCCTGGGGCAGCGTCCACGCGCTGGTGATCGCCGACAAGATCGCCGCGCTCGCGATGGGCGACCTGGACATCAAGGCGGGGGGCGAGCTCTACGTGAAGCGCGCCGGCGTGCGCTAGCCGCGATGCCGTCCGCCTGGCGCCTCCACGCAGAGGAATCGACCGTTTGCCGTGGCCGCACGGTCAGCTCCGCGACCGCTCATCGCATCTCGAGAACCGAGAAGTCTGAGAAGAGCGCGAAGGGCGCGGAGGGCTTCCGTCTCGATCCCCACCCGTAGCCTCCCGGTCTCAGCGAAATCGCTGGCGCGATTTCGCTGATGGAGGTTCTCCCCTCCGACCTGTCAGGCCGCGCGCCCTACCACGGTCCTCTCGCCCATCGGACTCTCCTCTCGGGGCTCGTGCGCAAGGAGTTCGAGGGCTACCTGGTCGCCGCCCGCCGGACCCGAGCTCCGCCGCAAGGAGATGAAACTTGTGCCGCTCGCCGGCAAGCCGCTGCACTTCGACAAGCCGCTCTGCGCAAGCCTCGATTGCACGGGCGTCGCGGGTGCGAGAGGCGGCGGCGCGGGACGAGAGGGCCGGCATGGGCACATCATCGATCCGATGGCAGGCAGAGGCCGAGCAACGCCTCAAGAAGATCCCGTTCTTCATCCGGCCGCTGGTCCGGCGGCGCGCCGAGACGGTGGCGCGCGAGCGCGGGCTTGCGGAGGTGACGTCTCAGCTCCTCGACGAGATCAAGAGCCGCGAGCAGCCGCAGGGCTGAGCCGCTTCATCCGCCGACGGCTGGCCGTCAGAGCGTGCAGCCTGCAACGAAGTCGTGGCTCGTGCAGCCCGCCACGCACTCCCAGCTCCCGGCCTGGCACCGACACTTCGAGGCGATGCACGTCGTGCACCCGAGGAAGCTGTCGCAGGGCATCGCGCAACCGACCGGGGCAGGCTCCTTGCAGCCGGGCTCGGCGCACATGTTCGCGCAGCACGAGAGCTCGGTGCACCCCGGCGCGCAGCGGGCTGCCGCGCACACACGCGAGCCCGGGCGTGCAATCGGCGGGGGCAGCGCACTGGCTCGCGGGCGCGAACTCGCAGGTCGCGCACCCGTTGCGGCGCAGCGCCTCCTGGTTCAGGGGCGTCGGGCACGAGGACGGATCGGGGCACGGGCCACATCGACCGTCGGTGCAGATCGAGCGGGAGCAGCACTCCCGGTCGTTCACGCAGGCCCGTGCGGCGTCCGCGGGCGCGTCGATGACCGGCTGCGCGTCGGCGTCGCCGCCTCCGTCGGCGATCTGACCGCCCACGTCGATCCCCTCGAGCCCCAGCGCCGCATCGACGATGCGGCGACACCTCGCTTCGTCGCGCGACCGCGGCGTCGTCGGCCTGCCCGCTCACCACGGCGAGCCCGGGGGCGACGGCGAAGCGGGCGCAGGCGGCGGCGTCCTCACTCGCGAGGCAGTACGCCGCCAGCAACAGCTCGGCCTGCGCCGCGAGCACGCGTACCCGCAGCGGCGCGCTCTCGACCTCCGACCCCGAAGCGACGAGCGCGACACGCAGCGCCCCCCGCTCCACGCCGCCCCCTGCGCCGAGCAGCCAGGTGTTCGACCCCGGGAAGACACGTCCGTTGACGAGCGCGAACGGTCCAGTGGAACGCCGCGCCGTTGCCAGGGCGCGCCACGAAGCGGGCCCGCGGGGGTGAACGCCGCGACGAACACCATGAAGAAGACCGGCACGAGCGACTTGAAGAACGAGGCGGTCGTGGGGCGCTTGATCTCGATCCCGAACTGCAGCTCACATCGCTCTCGTCGCCGCTCGGCTGGACCTGCGTGCAGAATGCGCCGCGCCAGCGTGCTCGCGCGTCGCCATCGCTGCCGCAGCGTCATCACTGAAAGAGTCTGGCGACGCGTCGCTGAGCAGCAGCGCGTAGTCGGGTGGGTCGGCACCTCGTTGTCCACGAGGACGGGCATCGGTACGCGGAGGAGCACAGGAGTGAGCGGTGCCAGCTCAGCCAATCATAGGCGCTGATAGACGTGGTCTGGGTCGGCGAGCACGACGAAGAAGATGCCGCCGACTCAGGCGGCCTTGTCGAGCATGACGTACAGCTCGTCATTCTCGCGGGCGATGCGGTCTGCGAGCGCTGCGAAAATCGTCTGCGTCTCCTCGATGAAGGCCGCAGGGGCCAATTCGATGTCGCGTGCTCCCCACCGTTTTGCGTAGGCGAGGAACGTCGCCTTGAGGCCGCCCATCTCGCGCATGAATCGGACGGCGGTTGCGGCTACGGTCGGATCGGAGTGCGCCTGGAGTGCCGGATACAGCGTGCGGTCCTCCATGGATAGGTGGACGGTCAGCAGCCCAGCCAGCTTCGAGAGCTGCGCGCGCACGCCCCGCGCGTCCTTCCGCAGGATTTCCACGTCGAGGTTCGGCGTCATCTGACCGGCCATCGCCAGGAGCTCATCGTGGTGGGCGCGGAATTTGTCTGTGGGTCCCATGCCACGGTAGAACGGCCTGCCCGGTGGGCGAATTAATGTGCGACTCGAAGCGGGCCGAGCTTCGATTCGGCCTTTCGTCCGACCGTTCAACGCCGTTCTGTCTCTGGTGAAAATGCGCCCTTGGCCCACGCTGAGCATACGCAGCAAGGTCTGTCTCTCGGCCCTTGTCGTCGGCGTGCTCCTCGCGACGGCGGTCAGCACGGCAATGGAGCGAACCGCGGCGCGGGCGGTCGAGCAGAGCAGCGTGACGCATGCAGCCGCGGTCGTCGGTAACGTGCGCCTGCTGCGCGCGTACTACACCGCCAACGTCGTAGGGCGCGCGACATCGCATGGCGTCGTCTTCACGCACGACTACGCGAGCAGGGACGGTGCGTTGCCCCTCCCGGCCACGCTCGTTCACGAGCTCAACGCTCTCGAGGCGGCGAGCGCGAGCGGAACCGGAGCGACGCAACGGCGGGTCCGCCTCTTCAGCCCCAAGCCCTTTCCCTGGCGGCGCGATACGGGCGGGCTCCGTGACGACTTCGATCGCGCCGCGTGGGCAGCGGTCAACGCCCGCCCGGAGGAGCCTTTCTGGCGCCTCGAGAACGTGAATGGTCAGGCGACGGTCCGGTATGCCGTCGCCGATCGCTTGGTCGATCAGACCTGCGTGAACTGTCACAATTCGCACCCGCAGACGCCGCGTGCCGATTGGCAGCTGGGAGACGTACGCGGGGTCATCAGCCTTGCGATGCCGATCGGTGACGGGTTGGCGGTGGCACGTTCCGACGCGCGAAAGAGCGCGGGCATCATCATCGCGTTGTCCGCCTTTGGCCTGCTGGTCGTGGTGCTCTACGTCGACAAGTGTGTTCTGGGGCCGATCGTGCGTCTCACCGAGGCGACCCGAGCCATCGTCATGGGCGACCTGTCGGGTCGGATCATCGTGACGGGCAGCGACGAGGTGGGTCGCCTGGCGACGTCATTCGACGCGATGGTCGTCGAGCTCGGCGCACGTGACCAAGCGCTGCGCCGACACCGGTGCGAGCTCGAGCAGACGCTCGACGAACGGACGCGCTCGCTCGCGACGCGAAACGCGGCGATGCGCGGGATTCTCGACAACGTCGAGCAAGGTCTCGTGAGCGTGGGGATTGACGGCCGGATGTCGGGCGAGAGCTCCGCGATCCTCGCCCACTGGCTCCGCCCCGGCTTCCCCGGTGAGGCGTTCGCGGCCTGCATTGGCCGACTCGACGCATGCGCCGGACGTTCTTTCGAGAGCGGCATCTGGCAAGTCGGAGAGGGCTTTCTGCCGACCGAAGTAGCGATCGACCAGCTGCCGAAGCGCATGACGAACGGAGCCCAAACGCTCGGGCTCGCCTATCGCCCCGTCACGACCGCGGGCCGGGTCGAGAGCATCCTTGTGATGGTGTCCGATGTGAGCGATGAAGTCGCGCGCGCCCGCGCCGAGGGTGAGGAGCGCGAGCTTCTCGGGGTCCTCGCGTGGGTATCGAAGGACAAGGGCGCCCTGCTCGACTTCATCGACGAGAGTGACGCGCTCATCGATCTTCTGGCCGGCGCCGACCTCGATGTCGTCACAACGGGCCGCTACGTCCACACCCTCAAGGGCAACTCCAGCGTGTTCGGTGTCGAGCGGATGGCTGCGCAGTGCGAGGCACTCGAGACGACGCTGGAAGCGAACGACGGTGTCGCGTCGCTCGAGGACCTCGCAGCGCTCTGCGAGGTATGGTTCGACTTCCGTGCCAAAGTCGACGTCATCGTCGACAAGCGTCGGTCATGCATCGAGATCGACTTCGCCGAGTACGAGGCGACCGTGGCCGCGGTCACCCAGCAGGCGCCGCCCGAGGAAGTCGCGCGACGAATGCGCGCTTGGGAGCTCGAGCCCACGCGCCTCGCGCTCGCTCGGCTCGGCGAGCAGGCCCGGTTGATCGCGCAACGCAGCAGCAGGGGCAGCCTCCGTGTTCGCATCGAAGATCACGCCATGCGCGTCGACAAACCCCGCTGGCGGTCGTTCTGGTCGTCGCTGGTTCATGTGGTGCGCAACACGGTGGCTCATGGCCTCGAGACAGACGCAGAGCGCGCGGCCGCGAACAAAGATCCGACCGGCGAGCTCTTCCTGGAGACACGGCTCGAGGGATCTGCGTTCGTGGTCGAGGTCGGAGACGACGGACGTGGGATCGATTGGGAAGCCATCCGGGTGCAAGCCGTGCGGCGCGGTCTGCGCTCGACGTCTCACGCGGACCTCGTGGAGGCGCTCTTCGCCGACGGACTGACGACCCGTGCGCACGCCAATGAGCTCTGCGGACGAGGGGTTGGGCTTGCCGCCGCTCGCGCGGCGACAGCCGAGCTGGGCGGGACGGTGTCGGTCGAGTCCTGCGCAGGGCAGGGGGCGCGCTTTCGCTTCACATTTCATGCGGACGCGCGCGAATCTGACGCTGGCGCGTCGATCGCCGAGGAGCGTGCGGCGGCGTGAACGTCCTGCGACTGGGCGCCTCCCCAGACCTGGCGTGGTACGCGAAGTAGCGCGCGCGACGAGCTCGGGAACGACGACCGTATTGGAGGATCGTACGCGTTCGCTCTGATGTACGCTCCAGCTTACGCCGTAAAGCTCGACCCTCGGTCGGCCCCGTTCGGAAATTCTTCTGCGGGCCTTCGCGATCGACCTTCCGGCACCGACAATCGAAACTTCATGGCGCTGCCGACCTTCTCGACTCGATTCATCGTGGGCCCCATCGTCACGGGCGGACTCATCACGGGATGCTCGCTGCTCGTCGATACGGGGGGCCTCGCGGGCGGCACGACGAGCACCGACGCCTCGAGCCCGCCGGACGGTCGCGTCGCGGATGCTGCCACGGGCGACGGATCAGGGTCGGGATCGTTCTGCGCGAACCAGTCGCCGCCTCACGCCTTCTGCGCCGACTTCGACGACCAGCCGCTCGCCTTCGGATGGACGAGGGTGGCCAGTGACCCGGCGATCGCCGTCGAGCTCGACTCACTCGCGACGTCGGCGCCGAGGGCTGTGCGCACGCGCGCGTTGACCGCCAAGACGTGCTCGTACGCGAACCTCAGCACGGAGCTTCCAGGCCCCTACCGGAGCGGACGACTCGCCTTCGACGTGCGCGCAGGGGCCGCGATGAACCCGACGTTCCCCGGCGCGTACGTCGGCTATGTCGAGATCGGCAAATGCCTCCATCTCGTGCAGATCCTCGCCGACAAGACGGAGGTCTACACGCAGATCGACTTTCCGGCAGGGCAAGACCGGCAGAGCGCCGTCGTCACGATCCCGCCCGGCACCTGGCGCCGCGTGGCCCTCGATTTCGATCGTGCGGACGGGTCCGTCCAGCTCTCGATCGACGGAGCCGTCGTGATTCCCAAGACGGTCGTCGATGCACGATGCGTGGGCGCTGGCTCGGTGAAGGCTTCGGTGGGTCTCTTCTGCCACGACGGTGTGGCGGAGGCTCGCTTCGACAACGTCACGTTCGACGGCCAGTAGAGGACCGTCGGGTTCAACCGTCGCGCTCGCCAGTGGTGACGAGCCCCCGGGGCGGGCCGGTCGTCGCGACGAAGATGGACTTCGGGATCTGGGAGATCAGGCGCGGTCGCTTCGAGAGGGAGTGGAGTGGCGCGACATGCAGGATGCGTTTCGGAAACGGGAGCTTCTGAGGCTCGCACGGGAGCAGATCACGCTCGGACCGGTGCGGGCGGCGGTGGAGCGGCGCTTCCTGACGATGTGATGCACCCGCTGCGGGCCGAAGATCCCTCGGTGCACCTCGATCGCGCCGTCGGTGTAGGTCACGCGGCACCAGCAGCCGAGCTCGCGGAACGCGTCGCGCGTCTCCTCGTCGAGCAGGTGGCGCGCCGCGCCTGCGTTGTCGCTCACGACCCACCATTCGCGGTCGAAGCCCGCGTCGCCCGTGTCGACCACGCTTCCCGCGAGGTGCATGTGGATCTTCTTCGTCCACGAGCTCGGCACGACGCACCTTCGAGGGGCAGGTCTCGCAGGGACTGGCTGGCTGGATGTTTCCCGATGCCATCCCGGGGACACGGCTCCTGTCGCGCTGCGTGCAGGTCGCGACGCGCGACCAATCGTCCCGGGAACGGAGCCGCTTCCCTTCCTCGATGATCAGGCCGAGATCTACCGCTTCTACGACGGAGCGACCCACCTCTCGGTTGAACGGGCCCCGAGGGATCCACTGAAGCGACGACGAGCGCGCTACGGCGCCGTGACCAGCACGTCGTCGAACGCCGCCTCGATGCTCGTCTGGGCCCCGCCGCCGATGGAGGCCAGCCCGAAGGAGAGCTGGAGGGTGTCTTCGAACACCTCCCTGCGCAGAAGTCCCGGGAACTCGGGCGTGGCCGGCACTCCGTCGACGAACAGGCGCGCCACGCGCTCGGTCAAGTCGAGCTCCAGGCGGATGGCGGTCCACACGTCGTCACGGATCGGCACGGTGAGGGGCACGACGTCGCCCGTCGCGGTCCATCCTTCGACGAGCAGCTGGTACCCCGCGAAGCCGCGGAACAGGTCGATCCGTTGGGGCGGCCCGTGACCGTTGAAGCCCACCCTCGCCATCGTCGCGTACGCCTTTCCCACGAGCGGCCGCAGCGCAAACGTGACCGTCACGCGGCGAGCGTCGCCGATCGTCACGAGCTTCACGGCGTCGGCCTGCAGCTCCGACTCCGGGACGGTGGCACGCAGCGAACGTGGCGGCGACGCCGCCAGCGCCGAGGTCGCGCCGACGGTCGGTCGCCGCGCGCCAGCCTGCGATGGGTTGCTCACGGAGAAGGAGAAACCTCCTGTCGCGTCCGCCCCGTCGAAGTCCGCGCAGAAGAGCGGACCGGCGGCGCGGGCGCAGAACGAGGGCGCGGGAACGTCGGACGGGCGAGAGTCCGCGCCGGCGTCGCGCGAGGCGCTGCTGCTGGAAGCGGGCGACGGCGTCGTGCCGTCGGCTCCGGAGGGGCTCGTTCCGGCGCCGCTGCACCCCGCAACGGTGGTCGCGGAGGCCAGCCCCGCAAGAAGAGCGAAGGCCGCCGCGGGGAGGGAGAGTGATGTCATCGTGTCGCCAGGGAGCAATCGTCGTACCTTCACGCGCATCGAGCGCTGCTCGTGATTTTGTCGCGCGAGCCTGGCGCTTGGGCGGGCGCGCGAACGTTCCGTTCGCGAACGTTTCGTTCGCGAACGCTGCCGAGGGCCGCAGGGTGCGCTGGTCATCGGCGAGGACATCCGGGACACCAACGGGATGCTCCTGATCCGCGCAAAGCTGGCACCGGACCTGTAGGTCATGCCAGCATACCGGAGACTTCCAATGACCATCCTCAGCGCCGCGAAGAGAATCCCGGGGGCCCGCGCGCTCGGCGCGGCACTCCTCGCGGCGACCGCGTGCAGTCAAGGAGACGCGACGGCCGAGAGAACGCGGACCGCGGAGCATGCGCTGCTCGGAGCCAGCGAGACGACCCCGAGCGGCGCGGTGGCGCTCCTCCGCGGAAACAACCCCGGTCTCGTGCTCCTCAACGACACGTGCAGCGCTGCCTTGATTGCCCCGAACCTCGCGCTCACCGCCCGCCACTGCGTCGAGTCGCTCAGTGCCACGATCGGCTGCTCGGCCACGTTCACGGGGTCGGCCACGCACGGGTACCTGGCGATCCGCACCGAGGCCGACGTCTCGGTGGCGGGGACGCCGTTCGTCGTCTCCGCGATCCGCAAGCCGACCACGAACGCGGCGTGCGACGACGATCTCGCGCTGCTCATTCTCGAGACGAGCGTCCCCAGCGCGACGCTCGCTCCCATCGCTCCTCGACTCACTGCGCCACCGATGGTCGGCGCGACCTACAGCGCGATCGGCTACGGGGCGACCAGCGACGGTCCCGTCTCGACCGATGGGCGCCGGAGGCGCGCGGAGGGGAGCCAGGTCTTCTGCGCCGGCGACTGCGAGGGCGCGCCTCTCCTCTGGTGGGGAGCGCCGTCCACCGCGTGCCCTGGAGACTCCGGCGGACCGGCGCTCGATCCGCAGGGCGGCGTCATCGGCGTCCTCTCGCGCGGCAGCTGCGGAGCTCCCGGAGGCATCGACATGTTCACGCGCACCGACGCGCACGCGGCGCTCATCGTGGCCGCAGCGCTCGAGGCGGCCACGCTCGGCGGCTATCCCGCGCCGCCTTGGGCGGTCCTGCCCCCGCCGAAGGATGCAGGAGCCGACGCTGCCGACGACGCCGCCGCCGCGACCCCGCCCGGCGATGCCGCCGCCACGGACG
>JAYTBL010000644.1:0-8802 GCA_043736975.1 Polyangiaceae bacterium | reverse complement strand
AGGTCGTCGCGACGACCAGCGCCCGCGCTCGGGCGCTCAGCGAGCTCGGCGGGAGCATCGTGCTCGCGCCGCAGCCTCCGGCCGCGGCGGTGCGGGCACGGATCGGCGGGGTCGGCATCGCGAACGTCCGACCGCGCGTCGCGCGCTGAGCGCGATCGCGCCGTCGAGCCAGGGGAAGTTCGGGTTCTCGCGGAGCGCCGAGCGCAGCGCCACGAGCGCTGCCGTCAGGTTGGCGGACCACGCCGCTAGTTCGCGCTGAAGACCACGTTGTCCGTGGTCACAGTCAGCGGCGAGGAGGGCGTCGTCAGGCCGCTGATCCCGACCTCGAGGGTCGGTGTTCCGCTGACCATGAAGCCCGGGGTCGTGAAGTCGAGGACCGTCGCGCCGTCGACGCGCAGCGTCGTCCGGCCCGCGACCGCCACGCCGATCGCGATGCGGTGTGCGCCTGGCTCGAGGGGTATCACGCGAAAGTCGATGGCTCCCGGCACGCCCGGGGTCTGGAGGACGAAGGCCGACAGGCCCATCTGCACGTCGAGGTAGACCAACGAGAGGGCGTTGCCGCTCCTCAGGTGAATCGCCAGGATGATCTGGCCGTCGCCCGCGGTCGCCGGCCGCTTGTCGTAAGCGAGATCGCACTCGAGGGTGACGCTCGTGACCGCCGTCGTGAAGCGCTTCCGCACGATGGCGGTGGAGCCGTCTCCCGCGTCTCTGCCGACGACCGCAGCCTCGAGGTACCTCGCGCCGGGTGCTCCTGCAATCGCGAGGGTCCCGCCGTCGCGCGACTCCTCGGTCCACCCGCCCAGGGCGTCCGCGCGCTCGAAGTCGTCGCAGAACGCAACCGTCGCGGCGGGACAACCTCCCTCTGCCGCAGCGTCGTCTCTCGTCGCTGCGTCGGCGTCCGACGAAGCCTCGCGCGCGTCGGTGCTGCTCGTCGCGTCACCGCCCGTCGTCGATCCGTCCGCGACGGCCGGACCGGCGAGCCCGTCGAGATCCGTCGTCAGCAAGCAGCCGCCGGTCGCCAGGAAAGCGAAGGCGATCGTCGTGACCGTGAGCATGACGAGCAGCGGGCGCCGCGGGCGAGGCTTCTTCACTGGCTCACCCTCGCGAGATCCTCGCGCACGGGCTCGTGGAGGCGAAGGATCTCGAAGTCCTCGCGCACCTCGGCAGCGATCTCGTATTTCGCGCCGAGATCGAGGCGCAGGTAGCGCTTGTTCGGGTGCGCGGCCCCGAAGATCACGGGGCACACCTGGTGGCTGCCCTCGTGGAAGAAGCCCCTCTCGTCGCGGTCGTGGCCGTGCACGACGACGCGCAGATCGACGTTCGCGGCGCGCGACACGTTGGCGAGCATCGGAATACACACGTGATCGGGCTGCCCGTAGCTCGTGAGGAGCGCACGCATCATCTGCTTCTGCGCGGGCGTCATGTCGGCGACGGCGAGCGGCATGTCGTCGAGGTCGGCGAGGCTCTCGAGCGACGTGTCGGGCGAGCCGTGCGTCATGAGCACGCCGCACGGCGCGGCCACGGCGAGCAGTGCGTTCTCGCACAGCCCGCGCAGGCCCGCGCGCTGCGCCTCGCTGAGCGTGGACTCGAGCGCTGCCACCTCATCGGGGTAAAACTTGTGCGTGTGCGGGCCCCCGCAATGCCCGTGGTCGTGGTTGCCGAGCACGAAGTGCACGTGGCCGGGGAGCTCCGCCTGCAGCGCGAGAATGCGATCGACGATGGCCATCGAGCCGTCGTCGAAGTCGTAGAAGTCCGGCGAGCTCTGGCGCGCGGTCGGGTCGGGCGCGTGCACGATGTCGCCGAGGATCACCCAGTGCGTCTCCGGCTCGAGCGACCGCTCGGCGCGAAAGATGGCCTCGACGCGCACGAAGTCCCGCGCGTTCCCGTGGACGTCGGTGTTGACGATGAGCACCCCGCGCGCGGGCAGCACGACATGCCGCTTCATCCCGTGAGTCTACCTTCCCAGCAGCCTCCGAAAGGACGTATCGCCGGGAGCTCCGCCGTCGTGCTGAAAACGACGGGGCCCACTCGATCGCTCGCGCGAGCCCCCAACGCGTCGGTCGTCGACCGGAACTCGCTCGCGCGGCCCCGAGCCCTGCGCCTTAAAGCCTTCGCGGACCTCGGGGGCACGAATATTGGAGCTCGCCCGACGCGTCTGTAGGTAGGACCTCTGACATGGGCGCGCGTGCTTCAACCCGGAGCTGAGCTCGGTCGCTACCGGATCGACGCGCCGATCGGCGCGGGTGGGATGGGCGAGGTCTACCGGGCACGCGACATGACGCTACGTCGCGATCAAGGTCCTCACGCCCGGTCGCCTCGAGGCCGGTGAGGTCCACGAGCTCTCCGCGCGCATGCTCAACGAGGCGCGCGCGGCGGCGGCCCTCGCGCATCCGAATGTCGTCTGCGTGTACGATGTCGGTGAGACGTCGGGGATGCCGTACATCGTCCTCGAGCTCGTGAATGGCTCGCCGCTGCGCAGGTACCTTCAGGACTCCACCGTCTCTCTACCGACCGGCATCTTCGTGTTCGGCGCGGGCGTCGGCCTCGTCGTCCTCGTCACCGCGGGGCTCTTCCTTGCGTTCCGCGCTCTCGAAGCGCGCGACAGAGCGCCAACGGCCGTCGCGTCCGACCCGGCATCCGCCGGCTCTCAGCGCCGGAGCCGCCACGACCAAGGCGAGCGCCGCGAGGAGCGCGGCCGCGAGTGCGACGGCGTCGCGGTGCCAGTGCCAGCCCGTCCGGGGCGGAGGCGCGCTGTGCAAGAACATCAACCCGGCGAACGCCGTGTGCCACTGCAACGGCGATGTGGAGCTCTGTCAGACGAAGACCAGGTCCGTCGTGAAGAACCAGCCCTGCCTCAACGATCCCAAGGGCCCGCCCATCTGCGACACGGTCAGCAACACTTCGTGCCCGCAGCGCTATCGCGGTGCGCTCAAGATTGGCGGGGCATGCTCGGGATTTTCCTCGAACGACGAGCCGCTGAGCGGGGTGCTCTCCGACTGCGACATGTGCTCCGGCGAGGACCGCGCATTCAGCGGCGTCAACGGCGCAAGCTGCCAGGGTCTCGATCGAGGTACGGGCGCCACCGTCGAGGGGCGTCTCCTCTGCTTCTGAGAGGCTCGGGCACAACCGCGCGGACGAGCGCCGCACAACATGTACCTCGAGTGCAACGCGCCTTCAGCTCACTGACTTCGGCACGTCGACGCCTCGCGGTAGCGCTGGATCTCGCACCGCGTACTGCCTGCTCGTCGATCAGAGACTGTGCTTCTTGATGAGTCGATAGAGGTGCGCGCGCGCCACGCCTGCAGCCCGCGCCGCGAGGGCGACGTTCCCGGCGTGAAGCGCGAGTAACTTGCGGAGATACATCGCCTCTCCATGATCGATCCAGCGCTCGCGGAACGCCGAGAAGAGCTCGGTGCTCGGGTCGGTCTGAGCGACGGCCGGCGGCGCTCCCGGCGAGCCGCGCGGAGCCCGCGGCGGCGCCGTGTGCTGCGGGCTCGCGTCGAGGTCGACCATGGCGAGCGCGGCGGAGGCACCGAATGCCACCGCGCGCTCCGCGAAATTGCGGAGCCCACGCACGTTGCCAAGCCACGGTAGCTCGCAGATGTGCGCGAGCTGGGCGTCCGAGAAGTGGCTCCGGACCCCGCCCGCAAGGAACCCGTCGAGCAGCACCGGAATGTCGATCGCGCGCTCGCGGAGCGCCGGCAGCCGGAGCGGCAACACCGAGAGGCAAAAGAAGAGATCCTCGCGGAACGCGCCGCAGGCCGCCATACGTCCGAGATTGCGGTGCGTCGCCGACACGATCCGCACGTCGACGGGGCGATGATCGGTCTCCCCGAGGCGCCGCTCCGTGCGCGCCTCGAGCGCCCGCAGCAGCTTGGGCTGCATCGCCAGCGGGAGCTCCCCGATCTCGTCGAGGAAGAGCGTCCCGCCGTTAGCGGCCTCGAAAGCTCCAGCCCGTGCCGCCACCGCTCCCGTGAATGCGCCGCGCGTGTGACCAAAGAGCTCAGCGTCCAAGAGGTGCTCCGGCAGCGCCGCGCAATCGACGATCACGAACGGACCGCCGTTCCGAACGGATGCCTCGTGGAGGGCGCGCGCGACGAGCTCCTTTCCGGTTCCTGTCTCGCCCGTCACCAGGACCGAGCTCGCGGTGGCGGCAGCGCGGGCGATCGCGGCGAACGTCGCACGCATGATCGATCCCGCTTTCCCCGAGGAGCGGACCGAACGACGCAACCGGCCAGGGACGTTGAGCCCTTCCCTCGTGGTAGGAGACGCGACAGTCCACGGAGCCCAAACGCAGGACCGCTCCGTCCGGTATCCGCGCGCGCTCCACCCTTACCCGGTCGACGAACGTGCCATTCGTGCTCGCGAGATCGCGAACCCAAAGCCCGTCCGCTCGCAGCTCGAGCTCGGCATGAATTCGCGAGACGCTCCGGTCGTCGATGACGACCTGGGCCGCGGGTGAGGCCCCGCAGATCGTCGACGTCGTCGACACGGCGAGCTCGTGTGCTCCGCGAAGGTCGACATACGACAAGCGCGGCTCGGAGGCGTGGAGGACCTCCCCCTGGGTCTCGGTGTCTACATCCAAGATGTGCCCATCGTAACGTCACCACCTGCGAGACACGAGCTGTCTCCTCCTGCGTGACAAGCTCGCCAGCGTGGGCCGCGCAACTGGCTTTCGGCGGCGGATCTGAGCTGGCACCGACGGTGCTTCAGGGCCGGTAAGCGCTGCGTAGCGGGTACGCGGACTCGTTCCCCACCACTCAAGGAGTATCTCGGATGAAGAAGATCTCGATGACTTGCGCCTCTCTCCTCTTCGGCGTCGTCGCACGCTCGGGCTGCGCAAGCCCGACGAGCGAGCCGGAACATGCGCCTATCCCTGTCACCACCTCGACGATCGCGCCTCGAGAGATCTCGTATTTCCCACTGACGTCGCTTGTATGGAGCGCGCAGGACAAGACGTACTGTGGTCAGTACGGTGCCTTCGACTGTCAACAGAGCTGTGGCGGCGGGTCGAGCACGTTCGGCGGGAGCTCCCAGGGCTGCGCGTGCATGTGCACCAGCTACCAGATGACGGAGTGAGCCTGCCCGACGCAAAGGACACCGTGCCGAGCAGGTGGGACCGAATCCTCCAAGGCGAGCTTTACGCGACGACATCGCAGATTGACTGGCGCACTTTGCTGAGGCGACGTCGCGCACCACCGACCGCAGACTGAACCCCCGGAGCTGGCGCGACACGTCGCGCATGGGCGGAGCTGCGCCCGCGGCCGACCTAACCGAACCATCTATCCAGTGCCGCTGGAAGTTGGCCGCGCTCTCGACGTTCTGGCCCTTCCGCACGGCCCCAGCCCCGAGCCTTCTCCCCACAAATCGGCTACGAAATACTACTCTCTGGATCCAACGCGGCGCGCGTCACGGGGTTACTCCCTGATGACCGGGCTCCCCCCGCCTCTCCCGGAAGCCTTTCGAGCGCCGAGACTCCTGCGGTGGCTCAACATGGTCGCCGTCGGCTTCTCGCTCGCCGCGGCGACCGGTCTCGTCCTGGGCACGCTCTTCCATACCGACGTTGCGCTCCCCTCCAGCGCGACGACGCTCTTCTTCGGACTCCTGTGGGCCCGGGTCGTTCGAGCTCGTCGTGGCGGCCGCCCGGTGGGGTGGCTCGTGGCCGTCCCCCTCGCGGCCATGAACGCCGGGGCGGCGTTCTGCATCGTCCACGGCGTCTCCGTCGGCAGCTTCGTCGGCGCCGCCGTGTTCGGCGTCGTCATCTGGGGGCCGGCCCTCGTTGTCACGCTCCTGATCTTCGGCGTGCCGCTCTACAGGGCGCAGCGCGCGGCGGATCACGGTCTGGGAAGCGAAGACCGAGGCGAGCGGATCGTCGGCGCCGTGGCCGCGGCCATCGCCGCGCTCACGCTCGTTGCCCTGCCGTTCGCCGCGAGCCTGGCCTCGCGGACGCCGGCCGATTGGGACGGGGAGGGGGCACCCGAAACGCCCGCTCCGCTCGCCGTCGGCGGGTTGGCCGCGATTGCGGTCGGCGGGCTCGGTGCCGGCCTGGCGGCGCTGGTCTACGCGACGCGACGGGAGCGGGCCCGCCGCCGCTTCGTCAGCGACGTCGAGCGCGGAGCGAAGGTCGGCTACCGGATCGATTCGCAGCGTGCCCGGCGAGGGGAGCTCCCGCGCGGCACGGTCGAGGTCGAAGGGTTGGCCGACGGGTGACGGCAACGGCAGAATTGCTGCTCCAGATCCTGTCCGTGACGGATGGAGGCGCGGACGCTGCTGACGGCGGTGCACGGATCACCTCCTGCGCGCAGCGAGACAGCGTACCGCGGCCGGAGGAGGCCCTCCCCCCCGCAGCCCCCACAACCTAGGAGCCGGCGAAGGCGCGCTCCAGCAGCGCAGGGGTGAGCTCCGCGAGCGAGCCGATCACCAGGTCGGCAAGCACGAAGCGCGGCTCCTGGTTCGGATGGTCGAAAGGCACCGCGATGCACGCCATGCGCGCCGACTTAGCTGCGATCACACCCGTGATCGAGTCCTCGAGCACCAGGCACTCCACCGCGTTCACATCGAGGCGCTCGGCGGCGCGCAGGAAGATGCCGGGATGGGGCTTGCCGAGCGGCTCCGTCTCCGCGGACTGCACCACCGAGAACGCGGCGGCGATCCCGAGCCGCTCCAGCGCGGCACGGATGATCAGGCTCGGCGACGACGACGCGAGCGCCAGCTTGCGGCCGCTCTCGCGCGCCACCTCGATCGCGTTCGCGACCCCGGGTAGCGCCCGACCCTCCGTGCCCACGAGCTCGGCGACGCGCCGTACGAGCCGAGTCTCGACCTCCGCGAGCGAGCGCCCGTCCCACGGGTGGCGCGCGTGCCAGAAGGCGATGACGTCGTCGATGCGAAGGCCCTTCGTCTTCGCGCAGTCCTCCGCGCCGAGGATCAGGCCCACCTCACCGAAGATCTCCATCTCCGCGCGGACCCAGAGCGGCTCCGAGTCGACGAGTAGCCCATCCATGTCGAACACGACGGCGCGCAGCATACGCCGAGGATGCCACTACTCCTTCGCGTAGACGAGCCGTCCCTTCCTGGGATCGGTCATGGCGATGGTGCGGGCATCAACGACCTCGATGCGCATCTGGTTGGTGCTCGACTGCTTGAACTTCTCCGCCATCTCGCCGGTGGGCGCGCCGGCGACCTTCGCGAGGACGCGGCCCGGACCGTCCGCGGCGAGCTCGACCGGGACCTGCACGTAGACGACCTCCTTGCCGCCGTCGGTCTCGAACGACGTCCACACGGTGTGGCCGGCCTTGTCCTTCGAGAAGCGGATCTTCTCCTTGGCGGCCTGGGTCGCGATCTCGGACATGCAGGCCTTGCTCTTCGCGGCGTCGTAGCCGCTGCTCTTGTCGCAGCTCTCGCGGATCGGGCCCGCGACGTCGGACGACGCGAGCACGAAGCCCCACGTGCCCGAGAGATCCGCGGCCGGCTCGGCGGTGGTGGCCTGCGCGGCGGCGCCCGTGGTGCTGCCCGGGGAGTCGGTGGTGGCGGCTCCGGAGCAGGCGGCGAGGGAGAGAGAGAGGAGGCCGAGCGAGAGGATCTTCATGGGGGCGTTCTCCGGTGAGAGGGCGGCGGCGCCGCGCTGTTGCAGGAGAAACGCGGCACGCGCCGGGGTGTGACTGAGAAAGGTCACGAAAGAGTCGGTCAGTCGGCGGAGGCGTCGGCCGTCTTCTTGGGCCCGATGTACACGCGGATGTACGAGAGCACCTCGCCCGCCTCCGTTCTTTGCACGCCGGTGTAGGTGATGTCCTTGTCCTCGATGGGGAACGGGACCTGCTCGCAGAGCGGCGAGCTGACCGTGACCTTGATCGGCACGCCCACCTCGACGTCCGAGAACACCGCGGAGAAGGCCTGGTCCTTGGTGGTCGAGGTGGCGGCGGTGCTCGGCCTGCCGCCCGCGAAGTACGTGACCTTCGAGGTGCCCGCGGGCTCGATGGAGAGGAGCGAGCCCTGCTCGCTGTCGCACGGCGCCTTGGGGTAGACGCGCACCACCAGCAGACCCTTCGTCGCGTCGCGAGGCGGGATGAAGGAGAGGAGGAGCGTCGCGATGTCCTTCGAGAGCAGGGAGGTGACGCCGCGGTCGAACGTCTCCGACTTCACGACCCACTCCTGCTCGTTCAGCTTGTAGTGCTGGCCGTCGGTCACACTCATCGAGTACGCGGTGTTCCGGGGAGCAGCGATCTCGTAGGTGCCGTCAGCGCCGGTGACCGCGGTCCTGCCACCGATCGTCACGGTCGCGCCCACCACCGGGAACATGTCGATGGCATCCATGATCGTTCCCTTCTGCTTCGACTCGTTCGCGCCGACGGGCCCGATCGACGTGTCGGCGCCCGCCTCCGCCGTCGGGTTCACGGCGTTGTCGTCGTTGCTGCTGCTGCACGCGGCGATGCCCGCGGCGAGGACCGCGACGGAGGACCCGAGAGCACCGGCAAAGAGTGGGCGAAAGCGCATGTGCGAAGGCTAACATCCCTTCAGGAACCGACCATGACCTCCATCCCGCTCCTCTGCTTGCCCATCGCCTACGGCCTCGTGTTCCTGCCCAAGCTCCCGCTCTCCATGGCCATGGCCCGGCAGCCCGAGGGCTACGACAACCGGAACCCGCGCGATCAGCAGGCGAAGCTCACGGGCTGGGGCAAGCGCGCCGCGGCGGCGCATGCGAACGGCTTCGAGTCGTTCGCGCCGTTCGCGGCTGGCGTACTCGCGTGTCAGGTCACCGGCGCGAGCCCGAGCTGGGCGGCGATCTTCGCCGTCGCGTACGTCGTC
>JAYTBL010000643.1:0-8806 GCA_043736975.1 Polyangiaceae bacterium | reverse complement strand
GCGCCTCGAGAACCCCACGCGCTCGATCCACGGTTTCCGCCGCACGAACATCGCCGTGGAGGTGGTGGAGCGGAGCCCGAGCGATCGCGCGGACGTCGTGCAGCGGCTCCTCGCCGACACGAGCCGGCGCCCCGCCATCGTCTACGCCCCGACGCGCAAGGAGGCCGAGCTGCTCGCGGCGACGCTCTCCAAGAAGCGTCTGCGCGCCGCCGCCTACCACGCGGGCCTCGGCTCCGCCGTCCGCGACGACGTGCAGAGCGCGTTCCTCGACAGCCGCCTCGACGTCATCGTCGCCACCACAGCGTTCGGTATGGGCATCGACAAGGCGAACGTCCGTACCGTGATCCACACCGCGCTCCCCGCCACGCTCGAGGGCTACTATCAGGAGATCGGCCGTGCCGGCCGCGACGGCGCGCCCTCCCGCGCGGTGCTCCTCCACTCCTTCGTCGACACCAAGACCCACGACTTCTTCTTCGAGCGCGACTACCCGAGCGACGACGTCCTCGCGAAGATCCAGAAGGCGATCCCCAGGGACAGCATCGCGCTGGCGCAGCTCGCGGCGAAGGTGAAGATCAAAGGGGATACCTTCGAGAAAGCCTTCGAAAAGCTGTGGGTGCACGGCGGCGCGGTGATCGTCGCCGACACCGTGCAGCGCGGCACCGCCGACTGGGCGAAGGCCTACGCGGCGCAGCGGGCGCACAAGCGCGAGCAGCTGGTACGGATGCGCCGCTACGGCGAGACCTCGTCGTGCCGGATGCTCCAGCTGGTCGCGCACTTCGGCGACCAGAACGACTCGAACCAGCCCTGCGGCATGTGCGATGTCTGTGCACCGACGCTGTGCGTGGCGCAGGTCTTCCGCGAGCCGAGCGCCGCCGAGTCCGCCGCGCGCACGAAGATCCTGGACGCCCTCCGCGACCTCGACGGACGTACCGTGGGTCAGCTCCACCGCGACGTCCTCGAGGCTGTGCTCGATCGCCGCGCGCTCGACCACGTCCTCGGCGCCTTGGCGCGCGCCGGTGAGATCCGCCTCAGCGCCGACGAGTTCGTCAAGGACGGCGAGACCATCGCCTTCCAGCGCGTGCATCTTGCACGCATCGGGGACGCCCCCGCGCCGCTGCGCATGGTGGTCGTCCCCGAGCCGAGCAAGAAGGCGAGCGCGACCTCGCGGGGCTGGCCCTGGCGCCGCGGCGGCAAGAAGTCGTCGGGCGCGAAGAAGTCACCGCCCCGCAAGAAGCGCGCGACGCGCGCGCGTCCACCGCGCTGAGCTCAGAAGGTCTTCGCGATTCCCAGATTGGCGGCGAGGGTCGCCAGGTGATCCTCGCGCGCCGTCCACTCGGGAGGAACGGCCCTGCCGTCGCTCTCGGTGTAGGTCGCGGTGCTCAGCGGGACACGAAGCACGCCCTCAAGCTTCAGGCTCCAGTCCGGGTGCAGCATGATGTCGAGCCCGAGGCGCGCGGCGGGGCCGAACATGGTGCTCGACACGTGGAGATCCTCGGGCACGTTCTCGAGCGCGGTGAGCAGGTTCACGGAGCCGAGCTGCATGGTGCCGCCGAGCGCGGTGGTGAGGGAGAGGCGCCGCGCGAGGTAGAAGTCCTTCTCCACCCACAGATCGACGGGCACGAGCATCATCGTGGTGTTCAGACCGCTGCCCGTGAGGACGCCGACCCCGGCGCGCACGAACGTGTCGCTAGAGCGCACGATCGAGCTCACGTCGTAGCCGAGCATGACGCCGCCGCCGAACACCAGATCGGGCAGCGAGAACTCCTGGAACGCCTCCCCGCTCTGCACGGTGGTGGTGCCGCCGCCCAGCGCGAGCGTGCCGAACGAGGCGTACGGCGTGATCGAGATCCCGAGCTGCGGGTACACGTCGAGGCGCGAGCCGGTGGTCGCGTCGCCGGACCGCGCGGTGAGGAGCGTGTGGCTGCGGGCGCCTGCCGGACCGCCCGGTCCGAGCTGCGCGACCTTGTAGAACGCGAGACGCTCGTCGTGCTCGCCGAGCACCTGGAACGCGTCGCCGATCTTGAGACCGTCGTCGCGGCCGAGCATCAGCGACGGCGGATCGCCGGCGTGGGCCAGCACCCCGAAGAGCTGCCAGCCAAGGACCTTGCGCACGTCGGCGTGGAAGGCGCGCGCGAGCTCGTAGGCGCGCGTGCGGAGCTCGCACTGGGCAGCCAGCCCAGGACGCTCGCTCTCGGGCGTGCTCTCGTCGCGCGCGCGCAGGCACGCGGGGCCGCCGCGCTCGTCGCGGCTGCCGAACGACTGCTCGACGGTGCCCTCGGCCATGATCCCGCAGGTCACGAGGCCCGCGACGCCGTCGGCCGGCGCGCGTCCGGCGAGGCACGCCGGATCGGGTACGCCGCTGACGTGACCAGGGAGGGTCCGCACGACGACGTCCTCGCCGGGCTCGCCGCCCTCCCGCTCCACGACCGCCTCGTGTCGGCTCGCCCCGAACGTCGGCGCGCTCGCGGTGAGCAGCGCGACGCGCTCGAAGCTCTCGCCCTTGCGGCGGAAGATCCCGACCGCCGCGTTCATGGTCACCGCCAGCGAGCGCGGCAGCGCAGCGCCGTCCTCACCCGCGGTCCTGGGGGTGTCCCACTTCGTCTCGAGCGACGTGATGGCCGGGATCGCGACGTAGTCGGCGCAGCCCAGCGAGTAGGTGATGAAGCGGCGCTCGCGCTCGGCGCGCGCCTCTTGCTCGGGGCTCGCGCCCGCCTGCTCGTGCTTCTCGCGCAGGAACGCGCGCAGCTCGCCGATGGAGAGCGTCTCGCGCTGCTCCCAGCCCTTCCGTGCGGGAAACGACCCGAGCACGTTGTGGAAGCGGTCGAGCGCGAACCGGGACGTGAACACGTCACGCACGAGGCCCGCACCGTCGAGCGCGCGAAGCTCGGCGCTGTCGTCGAGGCGGCCCGTGCCCGACGGCGAGAAGAGCACGACGCGCTCCTTGCGCGAGCCCTTCGCGGGCGAGAGCGCGCAGAAGTCGAGGACCGCGCCGGTCGCCGACGGCACGCGCTTCGGCGGCGGGGGCACGCCCGGAACGACCGGCTCGCGCGGCGCGTCGAACTGGACGTCGACGAGGCGCGCCTCGCCCGGGATGACGGTGATGGTGCGGCCCTCGGTCCGCGACTTGTTCGCGAAGGTGATGCGGTGTTCGCCGGGCGGCACCTCGATGCCCATGCGCGGCGTCATCCCGAGCGGCCGCCCGTCGAGCATGACGGCGGCGCTGGGGGTGGACGTGAGCTGGAGCCGCGCGCTCGCCGCGGCCGGCTTCCGCGGCGCGGCCGGATGCAGCTCCGCGTAGGCGATCTCGGCCTCGTTGCCGGTCGCCCGGTACTTCTGGAGCCACACCGCCCAGCAGGCCTGCGCGTCACCGGCCTTCTCCTGCTCCCGGCAGAAGCTGAAGGCCTCGGCCGAGGCGTTCTTGCGGGGCTCTCCCGCGCGCGCCGGCAGCGCGACGAACGTCGCGAGGACGGCGAGGAGCGAGACTGCCGAGAGCCGATGACGCACGGGGATCACGGCGTGTAGGTGACGGTCATCGTGTACGGGCCCACGTCGTCGCCGGACTGACCGTCCACCGAGAGCACGCCCAGACCCGCGCCCGCGGGGATGCCCATGGCGAGGTTCGCCTGCAGACCGCAGCCGTCGACGTTGCACTGGTAGGCCGAGGACTTGTTGGGCGCGAGCTTGGGGATCTGCGCCTCGAGCACGCTCTCCCAGGTGGTGCCGCCGCCGCAGGTCGAGGCGTTGATGATCCGCGCGGGATCGCTCGGACAGCGCGCCCACCAGTAGCTGTTCTCCGCGGCCGCCGCCACGCAGGCGCCGGAGAGGCCGTCGATGTTCCCGCCGGAGCCCGCGGTGACGCCGACCTGGACGCTGTTGGTGGACGGAAGCTGGGCGATGGTGCCGCTGCCGGCGAGCGCCCACTCGAAGTGGATGGTGGCGTCGCCCTGCGCTCCGGCACGGCCCGAGAGGCCGAGGCGGTAGGCGCCGGGCTCGAGAAGCGCGACCACGCGGGACTGCTGCGAGCCGCAGCTGTCGTCGCTGCAAACGGCGTCGCCGGGCGTGGTGGTAGCGATCGGCTCGCACGCGTCGTTGGTGAGGAAGAGCACGGTGTTCCAGCTCGCGCCGAAGGTGTCGGCGTACACGAACACGCGCTTGGAGACGGCGAACGAGTAGAAGATGTCCGGGCCCTGATCGCTGGAGCAGGTCACGTCGACGTCGTGGGTGGCGCCGCGCGTGCTCGCGATCAGGTCGACGCGCGGGTTCACGCCGCTGAGCGGGATCGGGGTCGCGTCGGTGCAGCGGTCGTTGCCCGTCCCGACGACCGTCGCGTCGCCGCCGCTGTCGGGGATGCTGGCGTCGATCTGGCTCGGGTCGGGCTGGTCGCCGCCCTCGCTGCTTGCGTCCGCGACCGCGGTCGGGTCGACACCCGAGTCGCTCTTGCCGCTCGAGGCGGCGCCCTTGGTGGAGCCACAATGTGCGCACGCCAAGCCGATCAGCGCCAACGTCAACCCACGCGCCACGACACCTTTACCAGACCGCATCGACGAGCCTCCTTTGATTGGAGGGAGCCGCTGCAAGCGCCGAACCGCAGCGCGAACCTCGAAGAACCGCGCATTCAACGCGGATCGCAGGCGGCATGCTCCTGACGCAGCGCCATCGCGATGACATGCGCCAGCGCGCCGGCGCGCGCGCGCACGACAGACGCCGAAAAGCCGGGCTCGCGGGGTACGCGAGTCCGGCTCATCGGCAGCGCCCTCAGCGGGCGTCTCGTGTCGGGTCGAACGTCAGGGGATGTTCGCCAAGGCGCAGCCCGTGAAGGTCTGCGTGTCCGCGCTCGGGATCAGCACCGTGACCGCGTTGTTGTTGCAGTCGAGGGTCTGGGTGAGCGCGCCGCCGCTGTGGGTGAAGTCGACGAGGTCGGCGCTGCCGTTCGTCTTGACCGTGTCCGCGCCGCCCTTGCCGACGATGATGTCGGTCGCCGCGCCGCCCCAGAGGGTGTCGGCGCCCGAGCCACCGAAGAGCGTGCAGGGAAGCGTGCCGCAGTAGAGCGCGTTCGCCGTCGTCGGATGGCCGGTGAGGTTCTCGACGTCGATGCTCATCGCGACGCTGACGAGGGCCGCAGGGACCGCGATCCCGGCGGTCGGGACGCCGCCGACATCGGCGGTCAGGGTGGCGCGGGGACAGACCTTGGCGAGCGTCGCGTTGACGACGTCCTTCTCGCCCGATCCGCCGTTCTGCGTCGCGCAGGGCTTGGTCGCGACCTGGTCGGCCGCGTTCAGGCAGGCGATGACGCTGGTGCCGGTGCTGTAGTCCGCGGTGTCGGTCCCGGCGCCGCCGACGAGGTTGTCGTTGCCCAGGTTGGACATGAAGGTGTCGTCGCCCGCGCCGCCGCAGAGATCGTCGTTGCCGCTGCCGCCGGTGAGGATGTCGTTGCCGGCGTTGCCCAGGAGCACCACGTCGGTGGTGGTGACGGCGTAGGCGTTGAGGACGTCGTTGCCGCTGCCGCCCTTGACGACCTCGACGTTGGCGCCGACCGCGTCGCCTTCCGCCGACGCGATGTCGCCGTCGTCGGCCTTGACCGCGCTGATGGCGAAGGTGGCGCCGGTGCCCACACCGGTGACCGCCGTGGAGGCGACGCCGACGCCGGTCGCGTAGCCAGAGCCGAAGGTCGTCAGCGTCACGGTGTTGAGCACGCCCGCCGTCACGGTCGCCACGGTGACCGTGGCCGCGCCGAGCTTGCCGCCCGCGATGGAGAGGACGTCACCGACGACGTAGCCGGTGCCGGAGCTGGCGCCGGTCACGGCGATGGTCTGGACGGCGGCGTTGACGCCAACCGATACCGCAACCGGGAGGGTGCGCACGGAGTAGTCGACGGTGTCGATGCCGTCGCCGCCGTTCATGACCTCGGCGCGGAACGTCGAGCCCTGCAAGAAGACGTCGTTGCCGGCGCCACCGAGCAGCGAGTTGGTTCCCGCGCCGCCTGCGAGCTTGTCGTCGCCGGGGCCGCCGTTGGCCGTGAGGCTCCCGGTGAACGCTGCGCCAACCACGGTCGCGATGCCCGCCGCCGGACCCCAGCCCGTGGGCAGGATGGCCGTGTTGGCCCAGCCGGCCACGTCGCCCGTGAAGACGTCGGCGCCAGCGCCGCCGTTGAACAGCACGTCGATGTTGGCCGCGATGGCGACGTCGACGAAGGGCGTGGTGCGCGTGGCGAGCGTGTTCGTATTGAGGCCGGTGACGCCGAGCGCCATGTTGGAGCCGGCGTTGGGAGCTACGATCATGAGCTTGGAGCCCGCGCCGCCGAGCGTGACGCTCACCAGCGGGGTGCTGGTGGTGGCCTGGGCGAAGAGGCCAGCGCTGTAGTCGACGACCATCTTCTCGATGCCGACGGCGCCGGTGACGGTGATGGTCTTGCCGCTCGAGTTGACGCGGCAGATCGCGCCCGAGCTCGTCACGGCGTTGGCGAAGACACACGGTTCGACCGTGCAATTCGCCGTTCGACCGACGTAGCCGACCTCGCCAGCCGCGAGGGCCAACGTGAGGTTGCCGCCCGTGGTGTCGCAGACGGCCGCGAGGAGGGTCTCGGGCGCGTTTCCCGTGTTCTCGCCACTCGACTCGGGCGCCGAGCTGGAGCACGCCGCGATGACGCAGGCTCCGGCTACGCCGATCAAGTTCCTACTGACGCCCCTCGTCTGATTTCTGCTGTACATGATTAATCGACCGTCCTTTTATATGTGCGCTCTTCTGGGCAGCTGCACAGGTGAAGGACGGCTGATTCACGCTGACCTTTAGGAGATCGCCACCGCATTCTCGTTTCGGCGGTCGCGAGCTGCAGACCAGCGTCGATTCCATGACGCTCGCGATGCGAGCTCGCGTGCGACGCGAGTCCCACGGAGTCTCGCGGCCTCGAAGCGCGGTCACGGCCAATCTGCGCTTCGGGAGCAGGGCTCGCGACTACCAGTCGATGAGCGGAGCAGCGCCGGGCTTGTCGTGGTCCGCCGTGCGCGGCGGCGGCGGCGAATCGCTCTTGGGCGCAGGCGGCTTACCCTGCGCTGCGTCGATCAGCTGGACGGCCTCGCCCAGGTTCACGCCGACGATGCCATCGCTGTTGCGTCGATCGCGCAGGCGCGCGGCGAGCGTCGCGAAGTCCGCGGCCTCGCGGTTCGCGAGCAACTTGAGCTCGCGATCGGCGGCCGTCTGACGAGCTGCGATCTCGTTGGTCGACGCAGCCGTGGCCTGGAGAAGGCTCGCCTGCTTCGCGAGCTCACGCCGCGTCTCCTCGAGCTCGCTTCGGGTCGCGTCGAGCGCCGAGCGCGACTCCGCCTGCCCGCCCTTGACCGCCTCGAGGTCGGAGGCGATCGCACCGACCGGCGCCACCGCGCGGCGCCCCTCTCTACGCGTCTGGAAGATCGCGAACCCGAGCCCGGCGTTCGCAGCGACCACCACGATCACGGCCGCAGCGATGTGCTTGCGCCATCCACGCGGCGGCAGCGGCGGTACGGGCGAGGGGCGCAGCGCTTGCGCGCTCTCGGCCGCGTCGGCGTTCGCATCTGCGGGCGCGTTCGCGTCCGCTTTCGCGTCCACCACGGTCCCCTGCGGCATCACCCCCGACGCCCGCTCGCCGGCCCCGCCGACGAGGCGCACAACCTCCGCCGCGATATCCGCCCCGAGGCCCAGTTCCCCGACGAGCGTCTTCTCGTCGGGAAATGCGCCGTGCGTATCGCGCCAGGCAATGATGTCCTCGGCAACGAAGAGTCCTACATCCGGAACGATGCCGTACAGCCCCTCTGCCGTGATGAGGGAGAGATCGAGCGCTTCCGAGGCGTGTTCGGTAGCCGGTTCCATGACGTCCGTGACGGTGGAACGGACGCCAGACCGAAAGCTTGAGGACGCCCATCCGTGCGCGCACGCTGGGCGGCGGCGTCGCCCGGAATGGCATCACGCAGGAATGGTGAAGATCCTCACCCATCCGCGCTCGGAACCGACCTCGCACGAGGCGGTCACGCACCCCGCCCGACCAGGAGGGTAAGACCCTTCATCATCCGTAGCCGGAACCGAGGCGACGCGGGCAGATCGCGACTACGTCGGCTGCTTGACGATGCGGAGGTAGGGCTTCGGCGACTTCCAGCCGTCGGGGTAGACCTTCTTTGCGTCCTCGTCGGAGACGGAGCCGGCGATGATCACGTCCTCGCCGTTCTTCCAGTTCACCGGCGTCGCGACCTTGTGCTTCGCGGTCAGCTGCATCGAGTCGATCACGCGCAGGACCTCGTCGAAGTTGCGGCCCGTGGTCATCGGGTAGGAGATGCTGAGCTTCACCTTCTTGTCGGGACCGATCACGAGGACGGTGCGCACGGTCGCGTTGTCGGCGGCAGTGCGGCCCTCGGCGCCGCCCGACGTGCTCGCGGGGAGCATGCCGTACAGCTTCGCGACCTTGAGCTCGGGATCGCCGATGAGCGGATAGTTGAGGGCCGTGCCCTGCGTCTCCTCGATGTCCTTCGACCAGCGCTTGTGGCTGTCGACCGAGTCGACCGAGAGGCCGATGACCTTGACGCCGCGCTTGTCGAACTCGGGCTTCATCTTCGCGACGTAGCCGAGCTCGGTGGTGCACACCGGGGTGAAGTCCTTCGGGTGAGAGAAGAGGACCGCCCAGCCGTCTCCGATCCACTCGTGGAACTTGATCGTACCTTCGGTGGTATCAGCCTCGAAGTCCGGAGCGACGTCGTTGATCGAGAGAGCCATCGTGAGCCTCCTGGGTCGTTTTCGATGAAGGGCAAAAGACGTAGCGCGCACCGCGGGCCCCCGTCGAGCC
>JAYTBL010000642.1:0-3608 GCA_043736975.1 Polyangiaceae bacterium | reverse complement strand
GGAGGAAGGCGACGATCGCGGCGCGATCGCTGCCCGCGCGGGACGCGCAGGTTGCGAAAGAGCGGATCGTCGCCCTCGTCGACGCGCCGGTAGACGTCGAAGACCGCGTCGAGCGTCGCGGCGCGGCCGTCGTTGAAGTAGGGCGCAGTCCGCATCACGTTCCGCAGCGACGGCGTACGGATCGCCTCGCCGCCCCGCGAGAAGCGGTGGACCTCGAAGTCCGACAGCATCGGCCCGGAGTGGCAGCGCGAGCATCCGATGCCGCGGAAGACCCGTACGCCCTGCTTGGCGAGCTCGCTGATCGCGGTCTCGTCCCCCGCCAGCCACCGCTGGTACGAGGGTACGGTGCGGGCCATCGCCACCTTCGAGCGCACCCTGGTGCGTCAGCGCAGTCCAGCCGTTCCACGCCGCGTCGAGCACGGTCAGGGCGCCACGCTCGACCGCCTGGCCGCCGGTCCCGATCGAGCGCGCGCGCCCGTCGCTGTAGCCGAAGGCGGGATCGTGGCAGGAGGCGCACGCCAGATCGCGGTTGCCGGAGAGGATGGGGTCCCAGTAGAGGAGTCGGCCGAGCTCGACCTCGGCGGTGCTCGGCGCGTTCTCCGCGGGGTAGGGAACACCGCCAAGCTCGCTCGCGAGGACCGCGGCGGGCGCTGCCTCGCGGCCGGGGGCTGCGGGCTCTTCGGCGCAGGCGACGAAGAGCCAGGAAGCGGTGATGAAGAGCAGGCCGGCGCGTGACGGAGAGGGCTTCTTGGAGACATGCATCGCAGGGTCAGTGGGGCCGGCGCGCAAAAGGGATCACGAAGCGGCCGATCTTCGCGCGGCGTACAAGGTGCGACCAAATGCGATCTGCGCTGTCCTATGAAGCCGTCGCCTGGCGCACTCACCGCCATGAACAAGCTGCACGGGCTCCTCGGGGTCGCGCTCGCCCTCTCCCTCGCCACCGGCTGCTCGCGCTCGCAGCGCGCGCCTTCGCCCGGCGGCGCGGCCGCCCCCATCGCCGCTGCGCAGGGCGGAGAGATGAAGGTCGGGAGCCCTGTGGCGGTGGGGCGCTCGCTCGTGGTCACGATGGATGTCGGCATCACCGTCGCCGACGTCGACGCCTCGCGCGCCAGCATCCGCAGCGAGGTCGAGCGCGCGGGAGGCTACGTCGCGGACGCGAGCTCGAGCGGCGGCGCTGGCGATGGCCCGCGCGTCGTGCACATGGATCTGCGCGTCCCGGCGAACAAGGTGCAAAGCGTGCGCGCCGCGCTCGGGCATGCGGGCGAGATCACCACCGACCTGGAGAAGGTGCAGGACGTCACCGAGGAGCGCGCCGACCTCGAGGCGCGCCTCCACAACGCGCGCACCTCCGAGAAGCGGATCCTCGAGATCATGGCCACGAAGACCGGCGCCATCTCCGAGGTCATCGACGCCGAAAAGGAGGTCTCGCGCATCCGCGAGTCGATCGAGCGCATGGAAGGCCAGCGGCGCTCGCTCGAGGGCCGCATCGATCTCGCCACCGTCCGCGTCACCCTCAGCGCGCAGCCCGGCCCCTCCGCCTGGGAGACGCCGGGCAAGAGCATCGCCGGCGCAGCCCACGGCGGCGTGCGCGCCGCCGCCGCCGCTGCGGTTTACGGGATCATGGTCTTCGTCGCGGTCCTACCGATCCTCCTGCCGATCGCCGGGCTCGTCACCGGGATCGCCCTCGCGCTGCGCGCGCGGCGCCGCGCGCAGGAGCAGAAGCTGCAAACCTTCATGGCCGGTTGACCCACCTGCGAGAGGATGCGAGCGTCGCCGCTCTTCGTGGGGCCGATCGATCAGGAGCTCGCGGCGCTGCACGTGCCGGCCTTGGGGTGGGCGCTCGCGTGCACCGGCCGCCGGCGCGAAGATGCCGAGGATCTCCTGCACGACGTCTACGCCAAGGTGCTCTCGGGGCGCGCCGCGTTCCGCGGGCAGTCCACCTTCAAGACCTGGCTGTTCGGCGTGATCCGCTTGACCGCGCTCGAGCACCGCCGCTGGCGGTGGACGCGGCGCAGCGAGCCGCTCATCGAGGAGCCCGCCGACGTGCCCGCCTCGGCGCCGCACGTCGATCGCGAGACCGCCGCCGCCCTCGTCCGCGCGCTCGCGCAGCTCAGCGATCGCCAGCGCGAGGTGCTGCACCTCGTGTTCTACGAGGGGCTGTCGATCGAGGAGGCGTCGGGGGTGATGGGCGTCAACCTGGGTACGGCGCGCACGCACTACGAGCGGGGCAAGGCGGGCCTCCTCGCGATCCTGAACCGAGAAGGAGTGAGGTTTCCATGAACGACGACGAGCGGCTGAAGCAGACGTTCGAGAAGCTTCGCCAGGACGACGCGCGCCGGGCGCCGTCCTTCGACGCGGTCCGGGGCAAGCGCGCTCGCCGCCGCTCGCCGTGGGCGGTCGTGGTTCCGATGGGATCCATGCTCGCGGCCGCGGCGGTGGTCGTGGTGTGGTGCAACGCGCCGACGTCGGATCCGCAGGCCGCGGCGCCCGTCGCGGTGATCGCGCCGCCGCTGGGCGGCGAGGTGGCGCCCGCGCGCGACGAGGCGCCGCTCGACTTCCTTCTCGAGGTGCCCGGCCTGCGCGGCGCTCCCCGCTTCGACACCAGCCTCCTCAGGGGATCCCTCCGATGAACCGACCCAGCCTGCTCCTCGCGCTGTCCCTTCTCGTGACCGCGTGCTCGCGCTCCCAGCGCGCGCCCATGCCCGGCGATTCCGTGGGCGCGGACGGCGCGGTCTCGCTCGCCACGCCGCGGCTCACCACCAACGCCACCACGCCGCCCACGCGCGAGCCGCTCTCGGCGCTCGAGAGCCGGCTCTTTCCTGCCGAGCTGGTGATGGATCACCAGGCTGCGATCGCGCTGCTCCCCGCGCAGCAGGAGGCGATCTCCAGGGAGCTCGCGCGCACGCAGACCGAGCTCGTGAAGCTCCAGTGGGAGCTCCAGACCGAGAAGGACAAGCTCGTGAAGGTGCTCGACGATGCGAAGGTCGACGAGGCGCGGTCGCGCCAGGCCGCAGACGCGCTCATGAAGGCGGAGAACGCGATCAAGGCGGCGCACCTCGGCCTGCTGGTACGCATCAAGAACCTGCTCACGCCAGCGCAGCAGCAGACGCTCCGGGCGCTCCGCGAGGAGGGGCAGTGCGCGTCGCCGGGCGCGAAGGACGCCGGCCACGACTGACCTCCAGATTTCTTTGCGACAACGACCGCCGCGCTCCGTCTTCGCGGGCGAGGTGACGGTCAACATGCGAATCGAGCTGCTTTTTCGGTGCTTTCTCGCGCTCTCGATGGCCACCGGCGCCGGCTGTGCCGGCAAGAGGACGCATCTCCATGGTGAGGCGGTCGCCGCGGGCGGCGTGCGCGTCTCGCCCTCCGACGTGTTCTCGAACAGCGCGGTCCTCGTGGTGAAGGTCAACGTCCTGAACGACGCCCGCAGCCCGATCGTGCTCGATACCGACGCCGTGCGGCTCACGCTCGCCGACGGGCGCGTCCTCTCGCCGTCCTCCCACGCGAGCGGCGCGAAGACCATCGAGTCACGCGAATCCCAGCTGGTACGCATCGATTTTCGCTCCGAGGGCTTCCGCTGGAAGGACGTGACGCGCGCCCAGCTCGAC
>JAYTBL010000641.1:0-8810 GCA_043736975.1 Polyangiaceae bacterium | reverse complement strand
CCGCGATGCCCGAGGCGCCTGCAGCCCCTGCAGCCTCGGCGATGCCCGCCGGGTCCTCCGCGACCGCCACCCCGGCCGCGGCGGGCGACCCGATGGTGGGCAAGCCGGCGCCCGGCCTGAAGATGAAGGCCCAGGACGGCAAGGTCGTCGACCTCGCGGCGATGAAGGGCAAGAACGTGGTCGTCTACTTCTACCCGAAGGACGAGACCCCCGGCTGCACCAAGGAGGCGTGCGCGTTTCGCGATTCGTGGAGCGACCTCTCGAAGCAGAACGTCGTCCTGGTCGGCGTCTCGACGGACACGGCAGAGTCGCACAAGGCGTTCGCCGCGCACCACAAGCTCCCGTTCCAGCTGGTCAGCGACCCGGACGGCGCCGTCGCCAAGGCCTTCGGCGTGCCGAACAACAGCGGATTCCTGGCGCGGCAGACGTTCGTCATCGACAAGGACGGCAACGTGAAGAAGGTCTACCGCGACGTCGACGTGTCGAAGCACGCGGCGGAGGTGCTCGCCGACGTGCGATGACCCCGAGCCGAGAGCGCGACGTGCGCATCAAGGAGGCGATGGCGGCGAGGAGCGGCTTTGCCTCACGCTACTTGCGGAGGCGGAGCACGGCCGTTTCGGTCAACCAGTAGAGGTGCGTGTCATCGACCGCGACCGCGCCCGGCTGCGCGAGCGCGCGCGAGGCCTGCGCCACCGCGACCGGCTCGCCGCCAGCGATGGGCGCGCGCATGAGCCCGAGGCCGGAGGCGCTCGTCGTGCCGCTGCCGTTCCCGCGCACGGGCAGCGCGTTGGGCAGCGTGGTCGCGAAGTAGAGGCTGTCCTGATCGGCGGCGATGGCGCACGCGCTGAAGGAGCCGGAGGCGACCGTCGCCGCCGTGCCGCCGCCGTCGAGCGCGAGGCGGAGGATCTCTCCCTTGCCCCGCGCGCTCGTGGTCGCGGCCGCTATGTTCGTCCAGTACAGGCTGCGCCCGTCGCGGATCATCGCGCACGGCTCGGCGCTCGAGGCGAGCGTCGTCACCTTGCCGTCGAGGGCGACGCGCACGATGCCGGCGGCGGTCTCCTCGCCGGCGCCGGTGGCGACGTAGAGCGCCGCATCGTCGGCCTGGAGGCCGCGCACCGCGCCGGTGATGGTGGCGAGCGGCTCGATGGCGCCGCCCTTCTTCGCCACGCGGGCGAGCGCCCCCGCGTTCGTTGCGAAGTACACGTACTCGCCATTGGCGGTGAGGGCGACCGCGGAGGCCGCGAGCGTGGCCACCACCTGCGCCGCGCCGCCGGTCACCGGCACCGCGAGCACGCGCGCGTCGCTGGTGGCGACGAAGGCGGTGGTCCCGTCGGTCACGAGCGCCTCGTACGTCGCGCCCTGACGGTCGACGGTCAGCATGAGGGGCTTGCCCGCGCGCTTGTCGGCGACGAACAGCCCGCCTGTCGCCACGACCTCGCCGCCCAGCACCGTGCTGCGCGTGGTGAAGACGACGGCGTCGGGCGTCATGGCGATCGCGCTCGGCGCGCCAAGCCCGTCGGCCACGTGCTCGGGCCCTCGAGCGGCGGGCGGCGCGTAGACGCCCTGCTCGGCCGGGCGCGGCGGCAGCGCCACCGGATCGTTGCTCCCGCCAGAGTCGACACTGCCGCCGCAGGCGGCGAGGAACGCGAGCAGACCCCCGAAGACGATGCGTGCTGAGCCCATACCGATTCCGCTATCGGGGTCCGGCGATCGGGGCCAACTTTTGCGACCGCGCGTTGCTTCAGAGGCGCCAGGTCGGAGGCACCTACCGATTCAGGAGGGCGAGGCCTTCCGTGATCTCGGTCACGACCATCGTGACGAGCCTTTCGTAGAGCGCATCGCCCTCGGCCTTCGTCGCGTCGCGCGGGGCGCCAGTGTAGGCGCGCTCCATCCCGATCTCGGCGAACGTGGTCTTGCCCGACGTGATGGCCTCGGAGAGGCTGAGGCCGAGGGTCGGGAGCGCACCGAATGAGGCCCGCACGTCATCGCCAGCCGCGAGGACCAGCGACGTCTCGTAGCGTCCCGCGTGGCACTCGCCTCGCTTGAACTCCTCGGAGAGCGTGCGGCCCCAGCGGCGCGTGAGCGGGCACGCCACCGACGCCGCGCCCGCCGGCAGATCGGCGATGGCGGCGCGCACCGCGGCGTCGTGCGCGGGCTCGAGGTGGTTGTTCACGAAGCAGACGTGCGCGAAGCCCGTCGCCAGGAGGCGCTGCGCGACCGCGCGCAGCAGCGGGGTGAGCGCCTCCGCCGGAACGCCGATCGCGCCCGCGAAGCCGCTCGCATAGTCGGTGACGCCGTAAGGGATCGAAGGCGCGACGACCGCCTTCACACCGCGCGCCTCGAGCTCCGCAACCGCGCGCACCGCGCAGGTCACGCTGATCACCGTGTCCGTCTCGAGCGGCAGGTGCGGCCCGTGCGGCTCCACGCTTCCCACCGGCACGATGGCCGCCACCGGCCCCGACGCGAGCAGCGCCTCGACCTCCTCGTAGGTCAGCGCGCCGAGCCGCGCGCTCATCGGTCGCCCGCGCTCCAGGCGCGGAGCGCCTTCTTGTCGACCTTGCCGCGATCGTTCTTGGGCAGATCGGCGACGAACTCCACGACCCGGGGATACTTGTACTTCGCAAGCGTCGTCCGTACGTGCTCCTGGAGCGCCACGCCGAGCGCCGGCGTGGCCTCGTGACCGGCGCGCACCACGACGAACGCCTTGGTCTTGGTGAGGCCATCGTCCTCGACGCCGATGACCGCGCACGCCGCCACCGCCGCGTGGCCGAGCAGGCACTCCTCGACCTGCAGCGGCGCCACCCATTGGCCGCCGACCTTCAGCAGATCGTCGGCGCGGCCCGCGAAGTAGAGGTAGCCGGAATCGTCGACGTGGAAGAGATCACCGGTGCGGCACCAGTGGCCGTGGAACACCTTCCAGCTCCGGTCGCGGTCGAGCCAGTATCCCTGGCTGACGCTGTCGCCCTTCACCCAGAGCACGCCGATCTCGCCGGGGGCGCAACGCGCCGCGCCGGGCCCCTCGGCCTCCTCGGGCAGCACCCGCAGCTCGTAACCCTCGACCGCCTTGCCGAGCGAGCCGACCTTCACGTCACCGGGGCGGTTCGACGCGTAGATGTGGAACATCTCGGCCGAGCCGATCCCGTCGTAAACCTCGCTGCGGAAGCGCTCGAGCCAGCGCGTGAGCAGCGGACCGGGCAAGGCCTCGCCGGCGGAGAGCGAGAAGCGGATGCTGGAGAGATCGAGCCCTGGTTGGCCCGCGGCGGTGAGCTCGGCGTCGTGCTCGAGGAGCTTCCCGAGCATGGTCGGCACGTTGGTCACGATGGTGGGCCGGTAAAGCGCGATGGCGCTGGCGAGACTCTCCGGCGTGGGCCGCTCGCTGAAGAGGCCCGCGGCGGCGCCGACCGCGAAGGGGAACATGAGGTTCGTGCCGGTGGCGTAGCCAAAGAAGAGGCGCGGCACGCTCACCGTGACGTCGTCCGGGCGGTAGCCCACCGTGCGCTTCGCGTAGACCTCGGTGTTGAACGCGAAGTCGCGGCCGGTGTGGATGTTCGCCTTCGGCTCGCCGGTGGAGCCGCTCGTGAAGAGCCAGATGGCCGGCTCGTCGCGATCGACCTCGGTGATCTCCGCCTCCGGCGCGGCGGCGAGCGCAGCGGCGAGATCGATGACCTTCCCGCGTCCCGCTCCCGCTCCCCCCGTCGTCGCCTCGGGATCCTGCCCGGTCGCGACGTCGGGCACCACGAACAACGCCTGCACCTCGCTGCCGGGCTGCTCGACGAGCGCGCGCAGCTTCTCCGCTACTTCGGGAACGGTGACGACCGCGGTGGCCCGCGTGTAGCGGACCAGGTACGCGATGTTCTCGATCGGCGCGTGCGGGTTGCCCATCGCCACCACCGCGCCGCGCGCGAGGATCCCGAAGAGCGTCCAGGCGAACGGTGGGCTGTCGGGCAGGACGATCAGCACCCGCTCGCCGCGTCGCACGCCGTGGGCCGCGAGGAGCCCCGCCATCTTGCGGGTCTTCGTGGCGATCGCGTCGTACGTCCACGAGCGATCGCCGAAGCGCACGGCGACCCGCGCGCCATGTCCTTCGGCGAGACGATCGAAGAGGAAGTAGCGGGCGAGGCTCAGGTCCTGCGGCAGTTCGGGGAGCGCGTTCACGGCGCAGTTCTACCCCCGGCGGCCTCCCGGATCCACGACCGCTCGATCAGCGCAGGCCCGCGGCGATCCAGTCGAAGACGAGGGCTACCGAGGCGGTCATGCCGGCCGCCTTCTCCTCCATCTTCTTCAGCTTCGCCGACATGGTGGCGTCGACGATCACGCCGCCCTCGTAGGGAACCAGGTCGAACGCGATGCGCATCTTGCCCGCCTCGAGGATGGTGCCGGCGAGCCAGTGCTTGTAGCCGGTGGTGTTGACCATGCGGACCTCGATGCCGCGATCGCCTTCCTTCGCAGTGCCCTCGATGTCGAGGGTGACCCCCTCGTCGAGCGTGAGCTTGACGCCGATCTTGCGCGCGCCGGCGACGGTCGTGTCCGACGTGATCTCCGCCTTCACGAACGGCTGCCCGCCCGCGGCGTCGCGGATCTCGGTCCAGCCCTTCACCGAGAGCAGGCGGGTGAGGACCTTGTCGGTCTTCGCGCCCCGGATGAAGCCGATCATGTGCGTGCTCGCGGACTGCGCTGCGCTCCGCGTGTTGTCGGTCTCGACCCGCTTCGTGCCTCGGACGACCGCGTCGTACGCGGGATCGCTGGTGACGGCGGCACCGGCCGACTCGGCGTCTGCGTCATCCGCCGGCGCAGCGCAACCGACGGCGGCGAGCGAGATGAGCAGGGAGAGGAAGGCGGCGGTGGACTTCATGGGGTGGGACGGGTGCACACCTCATGCCTCTCTTTTACGGTGTACATCGCCGCAGAAAATAGCCTTTCGACGATCATTCCTGGGAGCCTGCGGATCGCCGCGCTGGCTCCATGGCGATCCAGAGACCCCGCTACTGCGGGACGCGGACGGTCACCGTGGCGCTGACCTCGCCGCGGTTGCCGGCAAGGTCGTAGGGCCGCACCGCATAGCGGTACGTGACGCCCGGCATCACGCGCGCGTCCTCGTAGCGCGTCGAAAGCGCGCGCACGCTGGCGTGGTGCGTGAGCAGGGGGGCGGTGTCCGCGAGCTGCTCGCCGCGCAGGACCTGGTAGCCGTACATCGCCTCGTTGTCGGTCGCCGCGTGCCAGCGCAGCAGCACGCGGCCATCCTTGGCGTCCGCGGACAGCGCGGCGCCGGTCGCCGGCCACACCGGCGCGACCGCGTCTTCGCTCTCGGGCGCCTGGCCGTTCTTCTTCGGCCACAGCGTGCAGTCGACGCGCTTGAAGTTCTCGTCGAGGGTCTTGCAGACGTTGCCGTAGATGCAGCGGACCACGCGCTCCTCATCGCCGCGCGCCCACTTCTTCGGCAGATCCGGATCCGCGAGCAGCGCGCGCGCCATGCCCACGAGATCGCCCTGCCCGCTCGCGAGCACCTGCTCCGCGAGCGCCAGCGTCCCGATCTTGCCGACCGCCACCACCGGGGTGGTGAGGCCGGCGGCGCGCACCACGCGGCGCACGGCGTCGGGGATGGCGAGGTTCGCGCCGTCGGGATAGGCCGCGCCGGGCATGCAGCGATCTCCGGAGTACCCGGTGTACGGGTAGAGCGGCTCGCCCTCGATGATCCGCGCGTCCTCGAACTTCCCGCCCGCGGAGAGCGACACGTAGTCCGCGCCCGCGCGCGCCAGCTCGACGGCGATGGGGCCGGCGTCGAGCACCGTGTAGCCGTTGCGGATGCACTCCTCGCCCAGGAAGCGCACGCCGATCGGAAAGTCGTCCCCCACCTCGGCGCGCACGCGCCGCATCACGCGCAGCGGCAGGCGGAGGCGGTTCGCGAGCGAGCCGCCGTACGCGTCCTTGCGCGGATTGAGCCGCGAGAGGAAGGACGACAGCGTGTAGGCGTGCGCCATGTGCAGCTCGACGCCGTCGAAGCCGCATGCCCGCGCGCGCAGCGCCGCGGCGCCGTAGGCGTCGACGATGGCGTCGATCTCCTCGAGCGACAGGAGGTCGACCGTCTGCCGCCACCCCGAGCGCGCGATCTTGAGAAAGTGGATGATCTGCGGCACCACCTTGGAAGGCCCCGCGTCGTGCACGCGCCGCGCGAGATCGGTGAGCCCGGGCACGAAGTCGTCCGACGAGAGACGCAGGAGCGGCCCGCTCTTCGCGGAGTGCACCGCCATCGCCTCGACCACGATCAGCCCCACGCCGCCGCGCGCGAAGCGCGTGTAGCGTGCACGGATGTCGTCGTTCACCAGGCCGTCCTCGCCCGACAGCCGCGTCACCATCGCCGGCAGCACGAGCCGGTTGGGGAGCGTCAGGCCGCGGACGGTGAGCGGCTCGAAGAGCATCACGTTCGCGGTGCGACCAGGGCTCCGCCGATGATCAGCTTCTGGATCTCGGTGGTGCCCTCGTAGATGCGAAGCGGGCGGATCTCCCGGTAGAGCCGATCGACGACGCAGCGATCGGTCACGCCCAGGCCGCCGAACAGCTGCACCGCGCGATCGATGATCCGCTGCGCGGCCTCGGTGGCGTACATCTTCGCCATCGCCACGCTGGTTGCGCTGGCGCGCGGATCGGCGCCGGGCTGATCCTTCTCCCAGGCCGCGCGGAACACCAGGAGCCGCGCGGCGTCGAGCTCGGTGGCCATGTCGGCGAGCGCCGCCTGCGTGAGCTGGAACTCGGCGATGGCCTTGCCGAATTGCACGCGGGTCGTCGTGCGCGCGATCGCCTCGTCGAGCGCCCGGCGCGCCATGCCCACCGCGGCGGCGCCGACCGAGGTCCGGAACACGTCGAGCGTGCCCAGCGCCAGCCGCAGGCCGTGGCCCACCTCGCCCAGCAGCGCGTCGGCGGGGACGCGGCACCCCCGCAGGCTGATTCGCCCCAAAGGGTGATCGACGCTCATGGCGATCGGCTCGGCGAAGAGCCCCTCGCTCTTCGCGTCGACCAGGAACGCGCTGATCCCTTTCTTGCCACGCTCGGGGTCGGCGTTCGCGAACACGACGTAGTGGTCAGCGATGCCCACGTTGGAGATGTAGACCTTCTCGCCGTCGAGGACCCAGCTCTCGCCGTCGCGGCGCGCCACGCTGCGCATCGACGCCACGTCGGTCCCCGCCTCGGGCTCGGTCAAGGCGAACGCGCAAACCCGCTCGCCGCGCACCACCTCGGCGAGGATCGCGGCGCGCCGCTCGGCCTCGCCCGCGAGCAGGATGGGGTGCGAGCCGAGGCCCTGCACCGCGAAGATCGAGTCGGCCATCGGTGAGACGTAAGCGATGGCCTCGCGCGCGATGCACAGCGCCCGCACCTCCACCGCGCTGCCGTCGTTTCCCCAGGCGCTGCCCCCGTGGCGCTTCGGTACCAGCAGCGCCACCAGCCCAAGCTCCGCGAGCCGAGGAACCACGCGCGCCGCGGTATGGAGACGGGCGTCCTCGTCGACGAGGTCGCGATCGCACGCTTCGCCGAGCGCGCGATGAGCATCGTCGCAGAACATGGGCAGCGCCGCCCACGAGGCGAGCGTTCGGTAGGGAGCGGCTTGCACCGAGGTGGCATAGACGCCACCTGCGATCGGGACAAGCCTCAAGTGTCGACCGCGTCGGTCGCGCTCAGAACGTACCGAACGCGCCCACGCCGCCCGAGCCTGCCCCGGCCGTCGGCGAGACGTTCATCTTGACCGGCCCGGCGGCGATCGTCGCCGTCGCGTACTTCTCCGGAATGAAGAGGCTGGCGACCATCATTCCCGCGCCGACCCCCTGAAGGATGCCGCTGCCGAGGATCAGGACGGTATCGCCCGTGCTGGTCGTAGCGGAGTCGCGCGACGCGAGGTTGATCCACGGGCCGACCACCGGCAGGTAGAGGTCGTGGTCGCCGATCGACCCGCTGTTCGCCGCGACCACCGCGGTGGTGGCGTACGTACCAGCGAGCGCAGCCCCGCCGACGTAGAGGAAGAAGCGGTTGGGGGTGCGGGTCTGGTAGAGCGTCGTGCGCTCGGCCGACAGCGGAGCGCTCGCCGGCGCGAGGGTGGCTTGGTCGTCGGACGCGGAGGTCGTCACCGTGGTGCCCACTGGAGAAGCAGGCGCGGGCGTCGCGGGGTTCGCTGGCGCGGCGACGGTGTCGTCCGCGAGCGCGACCGTGGACATCGAGAGGGTCAACACAGAAGCGGCGGCTGCGAGAACGAGCTTCGAGTTCATGATGGCTTCCTGCTTCAAGGGGACGCCGTAGTGGCGCCTGCATTCCATTGAAGCAGTCGGCGTGCCAAGCCTCGTAACGACATCGGCGAGACCGGTCGGGCGCGTAGCCCGGTTTCCGCTTACCGCGAGCGTGATCGAGAGCGCCGCCCGATCGCCGGCCGGCGAAAGCGGTTTTCAATCGAGCGTCCCGCGGGCCGCGACCGCGGGACCAGCGGGCACGCGAGAGAGGCGCGGCCGCGCCGCTGGTGAGTACGCGGGCGCGCAGCGCTCCGAAGCCGCGGGCGCTTCGCGCACAGGCGAGAGCAAAACAGCGACACTCGACGGGCCGCCGGGGCAGGAGCGCCGCGAGCGCGAGTTCAGCCGTTTGGCTTCGTGGCCGCCGAAGCGACGAACGGACCGCTCGCGCCCTCGAAGACGATCGGCTTCTTCGCCGCCCAGCCCTCGTAGGCGGTGCGAAAATCCGGGTGCTGCATGCAGATCGCCTGCGCCTGCGCCTCGGCCTCGATCGCCTGGTCGAGCGTCATCAGGTGCTCGCTCTCGAGCATCTGCTTGGTCATC
>JAYTBL010000640.1:0-8814 GCA_043736975.1 Polyangiaceae bacterium | reverse complement strand
GATGGCGCGAGCCCTCCGATCTGAACGAGCACCTGCGCCACTTTCGCGTCGAGGTCCTGGACGTCATCGATGTCGTCGTGAGCAAGCTGGGCCGCTTTGACGACGATGATCAGAACGACATCGTGGCGATGATCGGCATGGGGCTCGTGCCTCACGCCGAGCTCGTCACGCGGTTCCGTTCGGCCATCGACGTCTCCCTGGGCGACGCCAGCGCCGAGCGTCTTCCGTCGTCCGTGAGGAACCTGCACCGTATCGAGCGCGACGAATACCTGGTCGACGAGACTGACATCGAGCTCCCGGACTGGCTCGCGGAGCGCTTCGGGTGAGCTTCTGCCGCCACGATTGAAAGCGCGCCACGCCGCGCGTAGTGGACGGCATGCCGATCGCGCTGGTCACGGGTGGTGGGGTGCGGGTTGGGCGCGCGATCGTGCTCGCGCTGGGGCGCGCGGGCTTCGACGTGATCGTGCATGCGCGCCGCTCCGCCGCGGAGGCCGAGGCGATGGCGGACGAGCTGCGCGCGCTCGGTCGGACCGCGCGCGTCGAGCTCGGCGACCTCGAGGCGAGCGACGGGGCGGAGGCCCTCGCGGCGCGCATCGGCGAGTGCGACGTCCTGGTCAACAGCGCCGCGTCGTACGCGCACGTCGACTTCGCGCACGTCACACGCGCGCAGCTCGCCACGATGCTCGCGGTGAACGTCGCGGCCCCGTTCTTCCTCGCCCAGGCGCTCCTGCCCGCGCTCGCGAGGAGCGGCGAGGGGTGCATCGTCAACATCACCGACATGGCGGTGACCCACGCGTACACGACGTCGCACTTCTTCTCACACTACCTCGCGTCCAAGGCCGCGCTCGACCAGCTGACGCGCGCGTGGGCGCTCGAGCTCGCGCCGCGGGTACGCGTGAACGCCGTCGCGCCGGGGCCGGTCGCGATGGGCGCCGAGACCACCGACGCCCAGAAGGCGGACATGCTGGCGCGAATTCCCCTCCGAAGAGAGGGACGCGCCGAGGATGTCGCGCAGGCAGTGGTATTTCTGGCGCAGGCGCCCTACGTCACCGGGCAGACGATTCGCGTGGACGGAGGACTGAGCGTCGCATGATCCGCCAACTCGACCGACTCTCGCTGCGCGGCATGCGCTTCGACTGCATCGTGGGGCTCTTCGATTTCGAGCGGAACACGCCGCAGCCGATCGAGCTCGACGTCACGCTCCACTTCGACACGCGCGAGGCGGCGCGCAACGGTCGCCTCGTCCAGACCGTCGACTATTCGCGCCTCCTGGGAGAGCTCCGCTTCATCTTGATGGCGAGCCGCTTCCGCCTGCTCGAGTCAGCGGCCGAGGCGGTGGCGGCGTGGGTCCTCGCGCCTCCCAGCGTCGACGTCCCGCGCCCTCATGTCGAGGAGATCGACGTCCAGCTCTCGAAGCTGGTCGCGCTCTCGGGCGCGGCAGTGCCCACCCTCGAGATCCACCGCACGCGCGCCGACTACACGATGACCACCGAGGTGAAATCCTTCGGCCACGTCGACATCGTCTTCGAGACCAAGGAGTGCGGAGTCTACCGCGAGCGCATCCATCCGAGGACGGTACTACCCACGCACGTTCACCACCTGTTTGACGAATCGGAGCTCGTGCTCGGGAGCGGCCTGCTGCTCCAGGGCCAGCCCGTCGCGGCGGGCCTCGCCCACACCTGGCCGCGCAACTTTCCGCATCGCTACGAGAACACGACCGACATCGAACAGAGCTTCCTCTGCATCGATCGTCCCGCCTTCATCCCCACTGACGAGGTCGAGGTCGACGTCGACGTCTCTGCCCTGACCCGCCCCGAGCCGGTGCGCTTCTTCTGAGCTAGGCTGAGCTAGCCCGCGATGTTCAGGGACATCTCGGCCGCGTCCTCGCCGTCGGCGTAGTACCGCGGGCGTACGTTGAAGCGCTCGAAGCCCAGCGCCTCGTACATGGCGATCGCGCCCGCGTTGCTGGCGCGCACCTCGAGGAGGATGCGCCCGATCTCGTGACCGCGCGCGTAGGCGAGCAGATCTTCCATGAGCGCGCGGCCGATGCCGCGGCGCCGGCACGGCACCGCGACCGCGACGTTGAGCAGGTGCAGCTCGTCGACCACGTGCCAGAAGAGCAGGTAGCCGAGGAGCGTGCCGCCCTCGTCGCGGGCGGCGCGCAGCCGTGACCAGGGGCGCGCCAGCTCTTCGCGCAGGCTCCGCTCGCGGACGATCCGCGGATCCTCGCGACCCTCGCCGAGCTCGCCCGAGACGAACGAGGCGAGGTCGATCGCGACCGCGCCATCCAGGTCCTGCTCGACCAGCGTGTCGATCGCCACGGTACCGTGCTCGCCCATGTCAGCTCAGCGGACGGGAGGGCGGACGCGATGCTATCGGCGGGCGCGACGGCACCTCGCTCACGCGCCCCTCGGGGACACGGCCCAGGGCACGCGCGCGCGGCGCGAGCGCATGAACGTCGAGCGCAAGGCGCAGCGAGCCGTCGCCGCGCACCACCGCGCCGGCGAACGGGCCCATGCTGCGCAGGAGCGGCGAGAGCTCGCGCACCAGGACCTCCTCGGTCGCTCCCACCGCATCGACGCCGACCGTGAGCTTCTCCGCGACATCGAGCCCGACATCGAGATCGACCACGAATTTCGCGCGCTCCGAGCTGAACGGCTCGAGGCACGCCGCCAGATGGGGCACGCGCTCGGCCTCGGGGCCGTCGTTGATGCGGATGCCGCGCGTGTGCATCGCCGGGAGCGCATGCTCGACGCCGCCGGCGGTGACCCACAGCACCGTGGCGAGGCCGCTCTCGATGGGCACGTCGACGCGCGCCTCGAAGCCCCAGCTGAGGCGACTGGCAAGGCGGATCGATCCGCCGAGCTTCTGTACGGACGCGAGGGTGATGTCGAGGCCTATGCCGCGGCCGGCGAGGAGATCGGGGCTCTGCCCACGCGTCGAGAAGCCGGGCAGGAAGAGGAGCTCGAGCAGCGTCTGATCATCGGCCGCCTCGGCGAGCACCTCGGTGACGACGCCCGACTCGACCGCGCGAGCCCGCACCGCAGCGACGTCCACGCCGGCGCCGTCGTCGGCGATGGTCACGACGAGCCGGCTCGCCAGCTTGCGCGCCGTGAAGGTGAGCGTGGCCTCACGCGGCTTCTCGAGTTGCTCGCGCACGTCCGGCGTCTCGATGCCGTGCGCGATGGCATTGCGTGTAAGCTGCAAACACGGCTCGACGAGCTGCTCGGCGAGGCGGCGATCGATCGGCTCGTCGGCCCCGACCGTGCGGATCGTGAGCAAGCGCCCAGTGCGGCGCGCCTCGGCGAGCGCCGCTGCGGAGAGCCGCGCGAACATCCCGCGGATCGGCGTCTGGCGCATCGCGGAGAGGAGCTTCTTCGCCTGGCCGGCGTTGTCCTTGATCGCCTGGTCGCTCTGCTCGAGCTGCTCCGAGACGAGATCCAGCTCGTCGCCCATCTCCACGAGCGTCTGCGCGGCGCGCTCCACGCGGCGCAGCGCGGCGGCGGGCGCACCCCAGGGACGCGGCGGGCCGATCAGCCGCAGCGCCTCGGCCAGCTCCGCGCGGGTCTTGCGCAGGATGCGCGCCTGGGCGGACGCCCGCACCACGCGCGCCGCGACCCGCTCACGCGCGACCGCGATGCCGCCCACGTGATCGAGCAGGCGATCGACGGACTGCGCGGGAACGCGAATGGTAGCGTCACCCTCGGCGTTTCGCGCCTCCTCGTCGGTCCCGTGGCGCGCCACGGTCCACGGGCGCCCCGGCACACCGCGCAGGGTCGCGAGCGCAGCGGCCGGCTCGTCGACCAGGCCGCCCAGCACCGCACGGTACCTTGCGACCTCCTGCAGCGCGCGGGTCGCGGCTGCGGCGGTGGCCGACGCCCCGCGCAGGCGCTCCTCGAGGCCGTGACAGAACCACGCCATCGGCTCGTCGCCCACCGCGCTGGCCGCGCCCTTCACGGTGTGGACGTGCCGGTACGCGGCCGACGCCGCATCGGTGGGGTCGCCCGCGCGGCCGAGACACTCGTCGATCTGCGCGAGCCGATCGATGACCTCCGCGAGATACTGCGCGCGCAGGACCGGCTCGATCGCTGCGGGCAGAAGGTCGGGCGGCGGCTCCGGCCACGCTACGGCGATCGCCGGCTCGCCCGCGGACAGGCGGACGATCGCGCGCTTCACGGTCTCGACGATGTCGCCCAGCGCAGCCTGATCGCCTTCGCGCAGGCGCCGCTCGAGCCGCTGCATCGCGCTCGCGAGCTCGGGCTCGCCGGCGAGGCCCGCCGATCCCTTCAGCGCGTGGACGGAGCGCCGCGTCGACTCCAGCGCCTCGGGATCGCCCTTACCGGCGTCCGCCTCGAGCGCGACGAGATGGCGCTGCAGCTCCATCGTGAGGAGCCGCGTGAGCTCGGGATCGCGGGTGTTCGGCATCGCTGCGGGCCCTCAGGTGGGCTCTTCGTCGTCGCCCTCGAGCATGCGCGATAGCGGCTCGAGCATGGGCCGTAGCGCGCTCACCACCAGGGCCTGCGGTACCTTACCGCTCAGCGTACCGAGCGCGGCGACGAGCGCCCGCGCGTGCTCGGTGGCCTCGGCGATGGCGCGCGCAGTCTCAGGATCACTGCCCGTGGTCTTGCGGAAGCGATCGCCGATGTCGGTGAGCGCGCGCTCGGCATCCGCCGAGGCGCCGCCGACGCGCGCCGCCTCCTGAGCGACCTCAGCAGCGGCTTCGCGGGCGCGATCGAGGCTGGCGTTCACCTGCACGAGCTCGCTGCCGATCTCGGCGAGCGCCGCGGAGAGCTCGCGCGACGCCTCGGAGCCGCGCGTGGCCTGCGCGCGCACCTCGTCGGAGACGAGCCCCAGCGCCTGCCCGCCGCCCTCGCTCATGCGCGCGCCCTCGAGGCCGGCGTTGAGCGCGACCAGCTCGAGCCGCGCGAAGGAGTCGACGATGCGTCCGAAGCTCGTCGAGAGATCGTTGGCGCGCGCGGAGACGGCGCGCGCGCGATCGGCGAGCGCGTCGACGGTGCCGCGCTGCTTCGCGACGTGCGAGGCGATGCGCTGCGCGGCCTCACCCGAGTCCCGCACCGCGGTGGATGCGCGCTGGTGCGCGGCCCAGAGCGCGCTCTCCTCCACGGCGCTGCGCCCGACCCCTTCGGGACGCGCGCCGCGGCGGAGAAGCCGGAAGAGGCGGCGTTTGGGGTTGTCGGTCGCCATGGGGACAGAGGCTACCAGCAGGAACTGGGACGTCAGAAGGAGAACAGAGAACAGGAACCGCAATGGGTCCCATCCCTGCGTAACGGCCTAGACCGCCCAGCGGTGCTCTCTCAGCCCGCTGAACACCGCGCCCACGTCGAAGACCTCGGCGTCGCCGTCCTGCGGGCTCACCTTGCCCGTCGCCACGATCTGCAGTCCCACGAGCCCGACGCGTTCGCCCATGTACGTGCACACCAGCATCGGGCGGTTGTCCGCACGTGGGCGCTCGCCCGGCGGGGGACGACGCGAGCCGCGCGCATCCAGGTCCCCGATCGCGACCACCGGCACCATCTCGCCGTCGACGAGCGCCACCCCCACCAGTGAGACCGGCGCGCCCGGCACCCGCGCCACGCGCGGCATCGGTAGCACCTTCGTCGCGATCACCGCGGACAGAAAGTAGAGCCGCTCGCTCACGCGGAACAGCACCCCGCCCGAGCCGCTCGTCACCGCCGCCTCAGCACGCGCGCCTCGAGGAACTGCACGAGCGTGCGGCAAGCATCGAAACTCGACATGTGGCTCGCCGCGATGATCGCGCGCACCGCGCGCTCCCCGTCGACGGCGTCGAGCACGGCCTTTTCCTTCGCCGGCAAGGTGCCCATGTCGACCGAGCGCAGCGCGATCTCGTCACGCACGAGCACGCCATCGAAGCTGCCGAGCGTGCGCTCGAGCACGCGCCACTCGTCGACGCGACGGAAGCCCTCCATCACCACCGAGGCCACCGGCAGCCCGAGCTGCGCGCTCTCCACGGCGGCGCTCATCGGTACGGCGCGGAAGTCGAAGCGACCCTTGGGCCAGCGCAGGACCTCGTAGAGGAGCTCGCTCGACTGCCGCGTCAAGGCGGTGCGCAGCTGCGAGTCGGTGATCTTGCCGTAGGCGAGCAGCATCGCGCCCAGCAGGCGCTTGGGCGCGTCGCTCACCGTGGGCGGACCGGAGCCGGGCAGGTACGAGCGCCGCGACGCCACCGACGGCGGCAGCCCGGGGATCGTGATGCGGGCGTGCGGGTCGTCGGGCGTGGTGTCGGGCGACTTCAGCGTGATGACAGGCTCGCTGGTGTGCCCCGCCGAAACCTCGCCGGTGCGCAGCGTCACCCGGGAGAGAGGCGCGAGATCCTCGCCCGCCTCCGCGGCGCGCATGCGCGCCATGACCTCGTCGATCTGCTCGGGGGTGAGGATCCCCTCCTCGACGAAGAAACGGCCGAGGCGGAACTCGTCACCGGCGCCGCTCGACTGCACGAAGTCGATCATCCCTTTGCGGAACGAGGCGACCACCTCGGCTGCGCCGCTGCGGCACACCAGGTTGCCGGTCTGGTTCTCCACCTGGAGGAGCTGGAAGATGGCGCCGATCGGAACGACGCCGAGGTCCCCGCTGAGGATGTGACCGCCGCCCTCGCCGCCGCGCTCCAGATCGCGCACCGCCTCGACCATCTCGAGCAGCGCGTCCTTCGCGAGCTTCTCGGTGAGCGCCGCGGCGAGCTCGCCGGGCGTCGCGCCGGGGCGGTCGGCCATCGTGCGCGTGACGATGTGCGCGAGCTTGGTGGCCACGATCTGCGCGACGTGAGTGCGCCGCGTCTCGAACTCCACGGAGGGCGGCGAGACCGGCTCGTCCTCGTCGAGCTCGGGCAGGCGCGCCGAGCTGGTGCGGTGATCGTTGAGGCGCCGCAGCGCGTTCTCCACCACCGCCACGAGGGCCTGCGCATCGAAGGGCTTGGTGATGGCGTCGATGGCGCCGGTCTGCTGCACGAACTGATCGCGGATGCGGTCGCTCTTCGCGCTCATCAGGACCACCGGGGTCATCGCGAGATCGGCGTCGGCCCGCAGCGCGCGGCAGAACTGGTAGCCGTTCATGCGCGGCATGACGAAGTCGAGGAGGACGAGGTCGGCCTTCACCTCGCCGCTCTGGAGCGCCTCCATGGCGTCCATGCCGTCGGAGGCGACGGGCGCCTCGTACCCGTGCCGCTCGAGGATGGCGGACACCACCCGGCGGATGGTGGGGCTGTCGTCCACGACGAGGATGCGCGAGGTCATGGGCGAGGCTGACGACGTTACCATCGCGACAGCGCCGGCGGAAACCGCGTAAGCTCTCCGCCGCCTTGGGAACGCTGATCAAGGGCGGGCTGCTGGTCACCTGCAGCCCCGAAGACGACGCCCTCGAGGGTGATCTGCTCGTCGAAGACGGCGTTATCACGGCGATCGGCAGGATCCCGGCGCGGGCCCTGGAGGCCGCGAAGCGCCGCGGCCCGGTCCGCCTCCTGGACGCCCGCGGCTGCGCGGTCACCCCCGGCCTGATCCAGGCTCACGTCCACCTCTGTCAGGTGCTGTTCCGGGGCCGCGCCGACGATCTCCCGCTCCTGGCATGGCTGAAGCAGCGGATCTGGCCCTTCGAGGCCGCCCACGACGAGCGCTCGCTCGCGGCCAGCGCCGAGCTCGGGCTCCTCGAGATGATGCTCGCGGGAACCACCACCATCCTCGACATGGGTACGGTCCATCACTACGACGCCGTGTTCGACGCGTGCGCTCGCGCCGGCATCCGCTGCTTCGGCGGCAAGACGATGATGGACGCTGGCGAGGGCGTCCCCCGGGGCCTGCGCGAGACCACGAAGGGCAGCCTGCGCGAGGCCGACCGCCTCCGCGAGACCTGGACCGGCCAATCGGGCGGGCGCCTCGGCTACGCGTACGCGCCGCGCTTCATCCTCACGTGCACCGAGGCGCTGTACCGAGCGACGGCGGAGCGCTCGGAGGCGACGGGCGCGCTGCTCCACAGCCACGTCGCCGAGCATCCCGACGAGCGCAGCGCGGTGCGCGCCGCCCTCGGCGACGACGACCTCGCGATCCTCAGGAAGTGGGGCTTCTCGGGCTCGCGGACGCTCCTCGCACACGGCGTGCAGATCCGCGATGACGAGGCCGACCTGCTGGCCAAAGACGGTACGTGCATCGTGCACTGTCCCAGCGCGAACCTGAAGCTCGGCTCGGGCATCGCGCGGATCCACGAGCTCGACGCCCGAGGCGTTCACCTCGCGATCGGCGCCGACGGCGCGCCCTGCAACAACAACCTCGACCCCTGGATGGAGCTGCGCCACGCCGCGCTTCTCGCGAAGGTCCGGACGTCCACCACCGCGCTGCCGGCGCGCCGCGCGTTCCGCCTGGCCACCATCGACGGCGCGCGCGCGCTCGGCCTCGGCGACGAGATCGGCTCGCTCGAGCTGGGCAAGCGCGCCGACGTCGTGGTGACCCGGATCGACGGACCGCACGTGGAGCCGGGCGGCGACGTCTTCTCGCGCCTGGTCTACGCGTGCACCGCGCGCGACGTCGAGCACGTGCTGATCGACGGCGAGCTGGTGGTACGCCGCGGCGAGCACCTTCGGCTCGATCAAGAGGACGTCCTCGCGCGCGCGCGTCACCAGGCGAAGAAGCTCGCGGCGCGGGCGCGGGTCTGACGATCGCGCGCGGAGGCTCGCGCGCAGATCGCTGCAGCACTGCGACCTGCGAAGGCAGAGCAGCGCGTCGTCCGTCGGGCGCAAGCGCTGCTCATGATGGCGGACGCCGTGCCTGGGACGGACATCGCGCGCGTGGT
>JAYTBL010000639.1:0-3611 GCA_043736975.1 Polyangiaceae bacterium | reverse complement strand
GCTTCTTGCTCTCCACGAGGTAGAGCCGCATCATCCGCCTCGTCATGAAGGCGAGCAGCGGAGCGACCGCGACACGGTCCCCGCAAGCGATCGAGATCCCGCCGATCCCCCGATCGGGGGTGTTCCGCTGGCTTCCCGGCGTCTGGGTGCTGCGGCACTACCGGCGAGCGTGGCTCGGCCGCGACGTCGGCGCCGGCCTGGTGCTCACCGCGCTGCTGGTGCCCGCCGGCATGGGCTACGCGGAGGCCTCGGGGCTGCCCGCGATCTCCGGCCTCTACGCCACCATCGGCGCGCTCCTCGCGTACGCGCTCTTCGGCCCGTCGCGCATCCTGGTGCTCGGGCCCGACTCGGCGCTCGCGCCGCTCATCGCGGTGGCGGTCCTGTCCAAGGCCGCCGGCGATCCGGCACGCGCGGTCGCACTGGCCTCGCTCCTCGCGCTCCTCACGGGCGCGGTCTGCATCGCCGGCGGATTCGCGAGGGCCGGCCTCGCCACCGAGCTCCTCTCCAAGCCGGTCCGCGTCGGCTACCTGAACGGCATCGGGCTCACGGTCATCGTGACGCAGCTCCCGAAGCTGTGCGGCTTCTCCGAGGGGAACGCGGATCTGGCGAGCGGAGCGGTCGGCTTCTTGCGCGGCGTCATCGCGGGGCGGACGCAGCCAGCGGCTCTCGCCATCGGCGCCGCGTGCCTCGCCGTCATCCTCGTGGGCCGCGCCCTCGTGCCGCGCGTGCCGGCGGTCCTGGTGGCGGTCGTCGTGGCGACCGGCGCCGTCGCTGCCCTCGGGCTCGCGCAGCGGATCGCCGTGGTCGGTGCGGTGCCGCGCGGCGTGCCGCTCCCTGCGCTTCCCGCGGTGCGCCTCGACGACGTCCCCGATCTCCTGCTCGCCTCGCTCGGCATCGCGCTGGTCTCGTTCGCCGACACGAGCGTGCTTTCACGGACCTTCGCCGCCCGGCACGGCCAACGCGTCGACACGAATCGCGAGCTCATCGGCCTGGGCGTCGCGAACGTCGTCTCCGGCCTCTTCCAGGGATTTCCAATCAGCAGCAGCGCGTCGCGAACCCCGGTCGCCGAGTCGGCGGGCTCGCGCACGCAGCTCACCGGCGTCGTCGGCGCGCTCGCGCTCGTGACGCTCCTCGTCGCGGCGCCCTGGCTGCTCGAGGACCTCCCCGCGGCGGCGCTCGCCGCCGTCGTCGTCGCCGCGGCCCTGGCGATCATCGATCTTGCGGCGCTCGCGGTCTTCTACCGCGTGCGGCGCTCCGACTTCGTCCTCTCGATGGTGGCGTTCCTCGCGGTCGCCGGGCTGGGCGTCCTGCGCGGCGTCGCCTTCGCGGTCGCGGTCTCGCTCCTCGACTTCGTCCGGCGCGCGTGGCGACCGCACGACGCGGTGCTGGGGCGCGCGGACGGCGTGAAGGGCTACCACGACCTCGAGCGCTACCCGAACGCCAAGCAGGTGCCCGGGCTCCTGCTCTTCCGCTGGGATGCGCCGCTGTTCTTCGCGAACGCCGACACCTTTCGCGCGCGCATCATCGAGCTGGTCGACGGCGCGAAGAGCCCGGTCAAGTGGGTGGTGGTCGCCGCCGAGCCGATCACCGACGTCGATACCACCGCCGCCGAGATGCTCGAGGAGCTCGACAAGGAGCTGGCGACGCGCGGCTCCGAGCTAGCCTTCGCGGAGCTCAAGGACCCGGTGAGGGATCGGCTCGAGCGCTACGGCTTGCACGAGCGGATCGGGCGCGACTTCTTCTTTCCAACCATCGGCGTGGCGGTGAAGGCGTTCCTCGCTCGCCACGGCGTCGACTGGGTCGACTGGGAAGAGTCCACCGGCCCCTGAGCCCGCCCGTTGCGATCTCCCCGCTACCGCGCCATCCGGGATAAGAGGGAGCATGCTTCGGCTCGCTCTCGTCTTCTCTGGCGCCGCGAGCCTGATGTACCAGGTCGTCTGGACGCGGCGACTCATCACCGTCACGAGCGCCACCGCGACCGCCCAGGCGATCGTGCTCGCCGTATTCATGGCGGGCCTCGGCCTCGGTGCCTGGCTCGCGGGGCGGCAGAGCGTTCGCTTGCGCCGGCCGGCCCGGGCCTACGTCGCCGTCGAGCTCGCCGCGGCGTTGCTCGCGCTCGCGTCGCTTCCCGTGATCAGCGCCTCCGAGGGACTTCGCGCCACGGCGCTTCGCGCAGGCGCGGGCGGGGCTTCGTCCTGGATTCAGCTCGCTGTTCTGGCAGCGTTTCTCCTCGCTCCCACGACGCTGCTCGGCGCATCACTCCCGCTGCTCATCGAGCATGCCGAGCGAACCGCCTCGCCCGAGAGGCGCGGGCGATCGATCGCGACGTTCTACGGACTCAACACCGTCGGCGCGTGCGGCGGATGCCTCTTCGCCGGCTTCGTGACGGTCGAGCGCGTCGGCCTCGTACGCACGGCGGCGCTCGGCGCGGGATGCGCGGTTGTCGCCGCCGTGATCGCGTGGATTGCCTCTCGAGGCGCCGCGGAACGTGCGAACGAGAGCGAGACCGTCGTTGCAACCGAGGCGCGGCATGCGCTCGTTCCACGGGCGAATCACCTCTCCATCGCCGCCGCGCTCGCGGGCTTCGTGGGCGTCGGCGCGGAGATCGTATGGACGCGGCTCTTCGCCTTGATCCTACCGAACACGGTCTACACGTTCACGCAGGTGCTGGTGGCCGTTCTCCTCGGAATCTCGATCGGTGCCTTCGCGGCCGGCGCCGTCACCCGCCGCATGTCGGGCACGTCGAGGATCCTTCCCGTCGCGGGCGCGCTCGTGGCGGTGGCTGCGGTCCTCCTCGGAACGATTCCTTGGCTCGTCGTGCGCTTCGCCGATAGCGCCGCGCTCCAGAAATCGATCGCCAGCGGTCGTTCGCTCGGTTCGGCGGCGCTCGTGCTCGGCTGCCTCGTTCCGGTGAGCGCGCTTCTGGCCGCGGTTCTCCCGCTGCTCGTCCTTGCGCGCAGCGAGGGTCGGCCCGCCCGGACGTTTGGCGCACTCTACGGCGTGAACATCCTGGGCAGCGTGGCGGGCAGCCTCGCGGCGGGCTTCGTGCTCATCCCGATCGTCGGCGTGAAAGGAGCGGGCGCGGCCCTGGTGGTCGCGACCCTCGCGCTCGCGGCGCTGCTCCTGCCGCGTTCGTCACGCGCCATCACCATCCTCGTGGCCGGCGGCGCGAGTTCGATCCTTCACTTCGCGCACGACATTCCGCGCGAGATCTACCAGCGACATCTCGACCCGAGCGTGACCATTCGCGAGGTCCGGGAGGGCGTGAGCAGCCACGTGATGGTGACGGACGATCCGAAGCGCGGCAACGAGCGCCGCCTCTGGATCAACTCGTTCTGGGTCGCCGGATCGACCGGCCCGCATCGCGTTTTCGGTCTCTTGCCAGGCCTCTTCAACGCCGATCCGAAGCGCGTACTCGGCATCGCCCTCGGCACCGGTCAGACCTTCGCCGCGGCGCTCCGGCACGGCGCGACCGAGCTCGACTGCGTCGAGATCGACCCTGGAGTCGTGGAGCTAGCGCGGCGCTGGTTCGCTGACGTCAACGGAGACCTGCTCCACGATCCGCGCGTACGCGTTCACGTGGAGGACGGACGCACCTTCATGAGAGCTGC
>JAYTBL010000638.1:0-18346 GCA_043736975.1 Polyangiaceae bacterium | reverse complement strand
GAAGAACTTCGTGTGCCGTTCGTGTTCGACCGCCGTGCCGCTCGGGCACAAGTTCTGTGGTCGGTGCGGAGCCGCCGTGCCCCCGGAGATCCTCCAGGCACGGACGCAGTTCTTCGGGCAGCTCCAGGCGCCGGGCAAGGCGAAGCTGATCTTGATCCGCGGCGAGGGCGTGGAAGGCCTCAGCTACCAGCTCAACGCCGAGCAGCACGTGGTCGGCCGCAGCGGCCAGCTCGTCTTCCCCGACGACCCGTTCGTCTCGCCGAAGCACGCGAACTTCTTCTACCGGAACGGCAAGCTCGTCGTCCGCGACGAGGGGTCGGTCAACGGCGTCTACCTGCGCGTGAAGGGCTCGGTCGACGTCTCGCCCGACGACTTCTTCCTCGCGGGCGAGCAGGTCTTCCGCATCGACGCGACGCCCAAGGCCAACGATCAGCCCGGCCCCGACGGCACGTACTTCTACTCGTCGCCGAAGCACCAGAGCCCGTTCCGCATCACGCAGATCCTCCAGGGCGGCCCGGGCGGCATGACGGTCTGCGCGCGCGGCTCGAGCCTCCAGATCGGCCGCGAAGGTGGCGATCTCAACTTCCCGAGCGATCTCTACATGAGCGCGGCGCACTGCAAGCTCGAGGAGGCGGGCGGTAAGTTCGTCCTCACCGACATGAACAGCCGCAACGGCAGCTACGTCCGCCTCAAGGCGGAGCGCGAGCTCGCGCACGGCGACTACGTCTTCATCGGCCGCAAGCTGCTGCGCGTCGAGATCACGGCCGCCTGAGGAGCGCGGCTGCTACGACTTGCGGGCGGACGCCTTCTTGTCGCCGTTCAGCGCGCGCGGGCCGAGGCCCAGGGCCTTGCGTGCCATCGACGAGAACACGCCCATCATCGCCGACGGGATGTTGTCGATCAGGTCCTCGAGGTCGACGGGCCCCTCGGCGACCGGGATGATCTCTGCGAACACGGTGGCGAAGCGTTCGTACTTCTTGAGCAGCGTGGTGAGCTTCGCGCGGAGCGCGTCGGCTTCGTCGCCCTCGGCATCGCCCAGCTGAGCGAGCGCGCGATTGCACAGGTTCACCTTGTCGAGCACGACGCGCCTCAGCCGCGTGAGGTAGGCGCCGACGACGACGTCAGGGTATTTGCCGCGAAGCGCGAACGTGTCGTGGCGCGTGCCCGAGGCGCGGTGCCGCTCGACGATACCGGCGCCCTCCAGGCCGCGCAGGTTCGCGAAGATGTTGCTCTTGGAGCGACCGAGCTCCTCGCTCAGCTCGTCCATCGAGAGCGGCCGATCGCCGAGGTAGAGCGCGGCGACGATCTGCCCACCGAGGCGGGTGATTCCAGGAAAGCTCGCGGCGATCTCGCGCCCCACGCCGTCGAGCACGGTGGCGCGTGCCGCGGCTACGCGGTTCACGGCTTCCGCAGCGGGTTTCGTGGTCGAGCCAGCCTTCGACATTCCGTAGCTGCTCTAGCGACGGACGTTGCGCTGACGGGGAAAGGAGGAGCTGGCGCGGCGGGGCTCGCGGGGGGCGGCGGCCGGGGGAAGGGCTTCGCGGCGGAGGGCCTCGATGGCGCTGGTGCTCTGGCCGCGCGCGGCGAGGACCAGCTCCGCCACGTCGAGCGCCGGCAAGAACAGCTCCGTGCGCGCGAACCGCCCGATCTTCCCGGCGAGAATGCGCGGGACCATGAACATGATGCGGCGGATGCCGTCGGCGATGCGTCGCGGCATCGCGATGCGGTCGATCACCGGATCGAGGAAGTCGTTCACCGCGCCCATGAGATCGCGCGCGCCGTGCGCGGCCTCCTCGAGCGGATCGTAGAAGAGCGCCGTCATGAGCACGAGGTCGTCGAGCGCGCCGCTCTCGCGCGTCTTCTGGTCGATCTGGCTCATCTTGGCGAAGAAGCGGATGCTTCCGTCGTCGGTGGCCTCGTCGTCGTCGAGGAAGGCGGAGAGCTCGGGCATCAGCACCGCCATGGCGCCGATCTCCCAGAGCAGCCACATCGAGCGGTGCGACGCGCCCATGCGCATCAGGCGCAGGATCTCCTCGAAGATGCGCGGGCGCGCGGCGCGCGCGAGCTCGTTGCGCATGCTCACCATCGCGTCGTAGACGTTCGGGTCGATCCCGAGATCGAGCCGCGCCGCGAACTTCACCGCGCGCAGGATGCGGACGGGATCCTCGCGGAACCGCACGCTCGGCTCACCGATGGTGCGGATGGTCCGGCGCTGGATGTCCGGCATGCCCCCGCACCAGTCGAGGACCTGGCGGCGATCGAGATCATAGAAAAGCGCGTTGATGGTGAAGTCACGCCGGAGCGCGTCCTCGTGGGCCTCGCCGAAGACGTTGTCGCTCCGGATGAGGAGGTCGTCGTCCTCGTCGGAGTCCGCCTCGGTCGGATTCCGCCGGAACGTGGCGACCTCGACGACCTTGCCGCCGCCGAACAGCACGTGGGCGAGGCGGAAGCGGCGGCCGATGATCCGGCAGTTGCGAAAGAGGGAGCGAACGTCGTCGGGGCGGGCGCTCGTCGCGACATCGAAATCCTTCGGTCGGCCGCTCAGGAGGAGGTCGCGAACGCAGCCCCCGACCAGATAGGCCTGGAACCCGGCGCGCTCGAGGCGCCGCACGACCTTCGCGGCGTCGGCGTCGATCGCGTCCTCATCGAGCGGCGCGTCATGGCGCTGCAGGCCCGTCGCGTCGTGCCGCTGCAGCTGGTTGCCACCGCCGCGCGGCTCGCGGCCCTCGTCGCTGCGCTCGCCACGGCGTCCGCCGCCGTCAGCACGCGGATCACGGCCCTCGCCTTCGGCGGCGGGCTCGGGCTCGACGGTGAAGGAGGGTAGGTCCGGAGGCGGGGGTAGGTCGGGGTTGGTCCGACGGCGCATGAGAGTCGATAACTATTCGAGAAGACGAAGGAAAAATCGCGACGGGGGGAATCCCCCCTTCGCGCTGAGCCTATCAGGGTGCCCGATCGCCCGCAACGTGAGGGTGATAGGCTTTGTGCGATGACCCCGCTGAAGCCCGCCAAGCTTGCGGATTTCAAGATGGCGGGCGCGCTCGGCTCGGGCGCGACGGCCAAGGTCTACGAGGCGGTCCACATCGCCACCGGTCGCGGGGTGGCGATCAAGGTCCTCGAGCCCTCGCAGGAGGGGGTCGAGATGCGCGAGCGCTTCGCGCGCGAGGCGGTTCTGCTCGCGGGGGTCGCCAGCAAGCACGTGGGCAACATCGTCGGCTTCGGCTTCGAGCGCGGCCAGCCGTTCCTGGTCCTCGAGCGCCTCAACGGCGAGACCCTCGATGCCAAGCTACGGCGCGACGGTCCAATCTCCTTGCCCGTTGCGGTCCGCTGGATCGAGCAGCTCCTGGTGGGCGTGCGGGACTGTCACGACGAGCAGATCATCCACCGGGACATCAAGCCCTCGAACATCTTTCTCCACCGGGATGGCTTCGAGGAGACGGTGAAGCTGATCGACTTCGGCGTCGCCCGGCTCCGCGAGATCACGGGAGACAGCGGCGGCCTCACCTCCACGAACCACCTGATCGGCAGCATGGGGTACATGGCCCCGGAGCAGTTCAACGACGCGAAGAGCGTCGGCTTCACCGCGGACCTCTACGCGATCGGCGTGGTGGTCTTCCGCACGCTCACGGGACGATTGCCGTTCGTCAGCCGGTCGCTGGAGGCGGTCATCAAGATGAAGGCCGAGCAGGTCGCGCCCTCGATCTCGGGCATGCCGGGCATGCCGAAGAACGTGCTCCTCGACTGGTTCGTCAAGAAGACCATGGCGCGCGACCCCAGCGACCGCTTCCAGAATGCCCGCGAGATGCTCGACCACTGGTGGAATGTGATGGCCAGCCTCGACGAGGAGGGCGCGACGGACGTCATGCGCGGCATCGGCCGCGTCGACGAGTCGTACGCAGGTCCGCTGAAGCGCGACGACGACGCCGAGGAGGACCGCACCGTACGGCGCCGCGCGCCCTTCCCCCTTGGGCCTCCCTCGTCCCAGCGCGAGGTGACCATGCTCGACGTGGCGCCGAACACTCTCCCCAACGGCAGCGAGGACATCGGCGATGTGCCGACGCGCAGCAATCCGAACCTCCGGAGGCTCGTGGAGCAGGAGCTGGAGCTGCATCGAAAGCGCCGCCCGCCGCCCTCGAAATAACAAGCGAAAAGCGCTCTGCAGCAGGCGTTCGCACTTCCCCTCAAGTTCCGTGCCGTGGACCGTTGACGTCGGGGGTCGTGTGATTAGCTTGGCCCCATCGAACTCGGACCGACCCCACAGCGCGTTGCTGTAAGGGGGTCGAGTCGCATGCTCGCGCGTAGCGCGGAAGAAGACTGCGGAGGCAATCGGCCATGGGCAAGATCATCGGAATCGATCTCGGAACGACGAACAGCTGCGTGGCGGTCATGGAGGGGCGCGAACCCAAGGTGATCGTCAACGAGGAGGGCTCGCGCATCACGCCCAGCGTCGTCGCGTACGACGAGAAGGGCGAGGTCCTGGTCGGCCAGATCGCCAAGCGGCAGGCCGTCACGAACCCCGAGAACACGATCTACAGCGCGAAGCGCTTCATCGGTCGTCGGTTCGAAGAGGTCACCGAGGAGACCAAGCGCGTCCCTTACAAGCTCGTGCGCAACCAGAACGGCGACTCTGCCTTCGAGGTTCGCGGCAAGACCGTGAGCCCGCAGGAGGTCAGCGCGAAGATCCTGCAGAAGCTCAAGAAGGCGGCCGAGGACTACCTCGGCGAGAAGGTCACCGAGGCGGTCATCACCGTCCCCGCGTACTTCAACGACGCGCAGCGACAGGCCACCAAGGATGCCGGCAAGATCGCCGGTCTCGAGGTGAAGCGCATCGTCAACGAGCCGACCGCCGCCGCGCTCGCCTACGGCCTCGACAAGAAGAAGGACGAGATCATCGCCGTCTACGACTTCGGCGGCGGTACGTTCGACATCTCGATCCTTGAGGTCGGCGACAACGTCGTTCAGGTCATCTCGACCAACGGCGACACGCACCTCGGCGGTGACGACGTCGACAACCTGATCATCGATTGGCTCGCGGCCGAGTTCAAGAAGAGCCAGGGCATCGACCTCACGAAGGACAAGATGGCCCTCCAGCGCCTCAAGGAGGCGGGCGAGAAGGCGAAGATCGAGCTCTCGAGCACCCAGGAGACCGCGGTCAACCTGCCGTTCATCACGGTCGGCCCCGGCGGCCCCGTCCACCTCGACATCAAGCTGTCGCGCGCAAAGCTCGAGCAGATGATGGCGCCGCTCATCGAGCGCTCGATGGAGCCCGTCAAGAAGGCCCTCCAGGACGCGAAGAAGAGCCCCAAGGACATCGCGGAGATCGTCCTGGTCGGCGGCTCGACGCGCATCCCGCTCGTCAAGGAGACGGTCAAGAAGTTCTTCGGCAAGGACCCGCACCAGGGCGTGAACCCGGACGAGGTCGTCGCCATCGGCGCCGCCGTTCAGGCCGGCGTCCTCTCGGGCGACGTCAAGGACATGGTCCTGCTCGACGTCACGCCTCTCTCGCTCGGCGTCGAGACCCTCGGCGGCATCATGACCACCATGATCCCGCGCAACACCACCATCCCGACGCAGAAGAAGGAGATCTTCTCGACGGCGACCGACAGCCAGCCCTCGGTCGAGGTGCACGTCCTCCAGGGCGAGCGGACCGAGGCGCGCTACAACCGCACTCTCGGCAAGTTCCACCTCGAGGGAATCATGCCCGCCCCGCGCGGCGTGCCGAAGGTCGAGGTCGCGTTCGATATCGACGCCAACGGCATCCTCTCCGTCCACGCCAAGGACATGGCGACGGGCAAGGATCAGAAGATCACCATCACGTCGAACTCGGGCCTCAACGAGAGCGACATCCAGCGGATGGTCAAGGAAGCCACGGAGCACGAGGCCGAGGACAAGGAGCGGCGCGAGCAGATCGAGCGCCGCAACAAGCTCGACAACCTCTGCTACACGCTCGAGAAGATGATCTCCGAGAACAAGGAGAAGCTCCCCGCGGCGGACGTAACGTCGCTCGAGGCGCTCATCAAGGACGGTCGCGCCGCGGTCGAGAAGCAGGACGACGCGAACGTCAAGGAGACGCTCGAGAAGCTCGAGAAGGAAGCGCACCGCCTCGCGGGCGCGATGTACCAGAACGCTGCGCCCGGTGAGGGTGGCGGCGACGGCGCTGCGAACGGCAGCGCGCCGGACGGCGCCGCGGGTGGCGAGAAGAAGAAGGACCCGGGCGTCATCGACGCGGAGTTCGAGGAGAGCTCCACGTAGAGAAGAGGCCGCAGGCCTCAGGCCTGGAAGGCGACGACCGCGAGCACGCCAAGGCGTCGCTCGCGGTTTCTTTTTTGTCTCGGTGGTCGTTGCCGAGCTGCATGCACCCTCGCCACAGGCGTGGCCTCGTGCCGTGCTCGGCGCAGCGCGTCGCCGGGCCGTGGAGCCAATGAGTGGCGATGTCATCCGTCGACAAACCGCGGCCCTCGGTGGTCAAGCCGGGGCGAGCTTCGACCACGGCCGGTCTCGCACGCTTCGTGCTCCCTCCTCTCGTTCGGAAGTCGGTCCGAGGGCGTGCGGCAATGCCCCGCACGCCGGCGCCGAGCGCGCCGAGCAAACCGTTCCTGGCTGAGGTGCTTCGGGAAGGACCCGTCGATGATGGTCGACCGACAATCGAGACCCTGGGCGCGGGCCGCGACCCTGCGTCATTCGGTGCCTCTCGAGATCCTGGTGGTCGATGACGACGAGGCGACCCGCCTCACGCTCACCTACGCCCTCAGCGACGCCGGGCATCGCGTGACCGAGGCGGGGGACGGCGAGGAGGCGATCTCGCTCGTCGCCGAGCGCATCTTCGACGTCGCGATCCTCGATGTCCGTCTGCCCAAGGTCGACGGGCTCACCATCTTTCGCCGCCTCCGTCAGAAGTCGCCGAGCACCTCGGTCATCCTCATGACGGCGTTCGCGACCGTCAGAGACGCCGTCGGTTGCCTCCGCGACGGCGCCTACGACTACGTCACCAAGCCGTTCGATCCCGAGGAGTTCTCGCTGCGCGTGATCGGCCACATCGCCGAGCACCGCGCGCTGCGCCAGGAGCTCGAAGAGGCGAGGTCGGCGATCGCGAGCCGTGACGTAGGCTCGCCGATCATCGGGCACACGCCGGAGATGCAGCGTCTCGTCGAGCGGATCAATACCGTCGCGCAGAGCGACGCCCCGATCCTCATCACCGGAGAGAGAGGAACCGGCAAGGACCTCGTCGCCCACACCATCCACGCGCGGAGCCCGCGCAAGAACCAGCCGTTCGTCGCCGTCAGCTGCGCGGCGTTCCCCGAGGATCTCGTCGAGGCAGAGCTGTTCGGTCACGAGCGCGGCGCCTTCGCCGGCGCCGTTCGCAAGCGCGACGGTCGCTTCCTCGCTGCAGACGGCGGGACGCTCGTTCTCGACGACGTTGCCGAGCTCCCCCTCTCCGTCCAGGCGAAGCTGCTCCGTGTACTGGAGGAGGGGCTCGTCGAGCCGCTGGGCACGAATACTCCCGTTCCCGTCAACGTGCGAATCCTCTCGACGACGCACCGCGACCTCAAGCAGCTCATCGCGCAGGGGAGACTTCTCGAGGATCTGCACCTGCGGATCAGCGTGCTCGACCTGCGCATCCCGTCGCTCCGCGAGCGCCGCGCCGACCTCCCGCTCCTCATGGCGCACTTCCTCCGTCGCTACTACCCGGGTCGGGTACCGCCGGGCATCGCGCCGCGCGCCTGGGCGGCGATCATGGAGTACCCGTTCCCGGGCAACGTACGCGAGTTCGGGCTCGCCATCGAGCGCGCAGTGGTCCTCGCCAGCGGCAGCGCGATCGATCTCGAACACCTGCCGATCGATCTCCTCGGCGCATCGAAGCCCTCACAGGTGACGCCCTCGTCCGAGGCCTTCCGTCCGCTCTCCATCGTCATGAAGGAGCTCGAGAAGAACCACATCGAGCGTGCTCTGCGGCTCACCGGCGGGAGCAAGAGCCAGGCGGCCGATCTGCTCGGCATCTCACGCAAGAACCTCTGGGAGAAGCTGAAGCTCCACGGGATGAGCGACGTGGTGCGCGCGCCGCCGCCGTCTCTCGGCGGCGGTCCCTCGAGTCAGGGCTGATCGCGCGGAACGCGTAGCGTGAACGTGGTCGGGCCGCCCTGCACCGACGCGACCTGCACCGATCCGTGGTGGGCATCGATGTAACCCTTCGCGATGGCCAGGCCGCACCCGGTGCCCGCACGGTTCACGCGGCTGGCGAGCCACCGTCGGTCGAAGAGATGCTCGCCTGCATCCGGAGCGATGCCCGACCCACGATCGGTGACCGCGACGCAAACCTCGGCTTCGCGGCCCGTGAGAGCGAGGGTGACCGTGCTCCCCTCCGGCGCGTGTCGCACGGCGTTCTCGACGACGTGCGCGAGCGCGCGGAGCAGACGCTCGCGGTCGCAGGTCAGCGCGATGGAGGCCTCGGGCTGGAGCACCTCGATGCTCACCGATCGCGCGCGTGCCACCTCCGCGAGCGACTGGGCGGTGAGGTCGAGCAGCTCGCCGGCGTCGTAGGTCGCGAGCCGCAGCACTACGCTCCCGCTCTCGAGCTCCGTGACTTCCGCGAAGTTCCGGATGACCCGCTCCATCTGCGTGCACGAGCGGACCATCGCCTCGAGGACCTTCACCGAGCGGGCGCTCGCGTCGTCACGCTGGGTGGTCTGGAGGACGAAGTTCGCGCCCATCGTCACCGCCGCCAGCGGAGCGCGTAGGTCATGACAGATCGCGGCGAGCAGCGAGTCATTGTCGCTCATGATCGATCGAGCGTAGGCCTGTCTTGCCGATTGTCGATGCGCTAGCAAGACGCAGCTTCGACGCTCGATCGTGCGTACTCTACCGATCGTCGTGAAAGCGAAAGCGAAAGACCCGATCCACCGCCGCGTGTGGAACCTCACGCGCAGCGTCGTGAAGGGGCTCTTCAAGCACCACGCGTTCGACCACGCGGCGACGATGGCCTTCTACTTCTTCCTCGGTACCATCCCGCTGCTGGTCTTCGCCGGGCTGCTCGTGGGCAACGTCGTGCAACGGGAGGGGGCCGAGGAGCTCTCGGGCCCGCTCTACCGCGCGATGCCCAAGGTCGCCTCCGACTTCTTCCGCAACGAGCTCTACGAGATCGCCGACGCCAACGCGCCCACCATCGCGCCGCTCAGCGTGCTCGGCTTCCTCTGGCTGACGACCAACGGCGTCCACAACCTGATGGACGTCTTCGAGATCCTCGTCAACGCGCGCGCGCGCCCTTGGTGGAAGCAGCGGCTCATCGCGGTTGTGTGGGTGGTGGCGGGCCTCGGAGCGCTCGCGGCGATGACCTGGTTCGTGCTCCTCGTGAACGGCGCGGCGCATGGGCTCTCGGCGCATCGGTTCCCTGCCCTGATCCATCGCCTCAGCAACTTCCTCGCGGAAGGCTGGCAGCGCGCCGGCGTGCTGCTCGTATTCCTTGGCATGGTGAGCGTGGGGCTCGCGATCTTCTACCGGACCGCGGTCGTGCATCCGCCGGGGATTCGCCGGCGCGTCTGGATAGGGACGTTCGTTGCGCTCGCGCTCTGGGGCTTCGTCTCGTGGGGCTTCGGTGCCTACGTGAAGACCATCGCGCACTATGCGGTGTTCTACGGCAGCCTCGCGACAGTCGCGGTGATCCTCCTGTGGCTGTATCTCACGAGCCTCGCCCTCCTGGTGGGGGCCGAGGTCAACGCGCACCTCGAGGGAATGCGCGATCCCAGCGGCGCGGCGGTCATCCACGAGGTGGACGACGGCGAGGGGGGGAGCGGCTGAAGGTTGTCGCTCCGCGATCGGCGGCCTCGTTCGCTCAGCGCGCGCTGACGTAAACTGGCATCGTGCGGTGGCCCGTGCCGGTCGCGCGGCGGAAGCCAGCGTCCCGCACGGCACCGTCGCGCGCGAGCTGCTCGAGGACCGCTTCGCCCTGCTCCGGGAGGCCCAGTTGCATGAAATGCGCGGTCAGCTGGTCGGCGGTCGCGCCCTTTCGCCCGCGCTCGCCGAAGAACGTGGTCGCCGTGCTCGTGAGGCGGGCGTCGGGCGTGCGCGTCGTCTTGGCCTTGGCCTTGGCCTTCACCGTCGCGCCGCTCTCTGCCTTCGCCGCCTTCGGGGAGCGCACGGCCTTCGCGCGCCGCGGCTCTGCGGCCGCGCGCGGCTGCTCGCGCCGCGTGCTCAGCTCCTCGCGCGATGCCGCGCGCAGCGCCTCGAGGATCTGCGCCGTGAACTCGGACGTTATCCGCGCCATTCTCTCCGTGAACATCGGCGCCAGACTACCCTGGCGGGCGCCGCGTTGCAGCGCTACGAGTGGCAGAGCTCGAGCATGACGATCCACCGCTTGCTTCTGCCTTCGGCCGCGGTTCTTCTGCTCCTGACCGGCTGCCCCAGGAGCTCCCCCTCGACCGACGCGGGCCCGCCCTCCGCGAGCTCCAACACCGCGCCCGCGCCGAGCGCCGCGTTCGCCGAGCCGACGAGCGCGCCGCGCCCCTGCTCGCTCGAGCGCGGGTTCCGCGGGACCATCGGCCCGAAGCTCGAGGTGCTGGCGCGGCTCGAGCGCGACGGCGCGGCGGTGCGCGGTCACTACCTGTACACACGGGTCGGCGCTGATCTCCCGTTCTCTGGCACGCTCTCCGCGACCGGCGCGCTCACGCTCGTCGAAGGGGACCCGGCGAATCCCAGCGGCCGCTTCGCCGGGAGCTGCGATGCCGACGGTCACCTCCGTGGCAACTGGGGTAAGCCGGGGGACGCGCAGACGCTCGCCTTCGACCTCCAGCCCATCGAGGCGCGCGACGAGATGGTCGTCGCCACGCGCCGCAAGGGCCGCCGCTTCGCGCCGAAGCCGAACCCCGCCGCGCCGCCAAAGGGCGGCTTCTCCTTCCAGCCGAAGGAGGCGTGCACCGAGGACCTCGCATGGCCGGAGATCTTCGGCGCGCGCTCGCCGGAGGACGAGCTGACCATCAATCGCGCGCTCACGAACGATCGCTGGGTGCTCTCCGAGGCATCGGGCGGCGCGCAGCTGCGCACGTGCCTCGTGGGCGAGCGCGCGACTGCACAGCGGAAGTTCACGGTGCTGCTCAACCGCAGCGGGCTCTTCGCGGTCCGGCAGCTGGAGATCGCCCGCTACGAGGGCGGCACTCATCCATGGGATCCCGGCGTCGAGACTTGGCTCGCGTTCGACACGCGGACCGGCGCCACCATCGCGAAGAAGGACCTGCTGCCCACCGCCAAGCCCGCGGCTGCAGCGCTCGGGAAGCTCCTCGACCGCTGCCTCGTCGCGTACGTGCGCGATGCGGCCTCTGGCGAGGCGGCGGCGCTCGCGGAGATGCGCGAGCGCGTGAGCCTGGCGAACCTCGCGCTGCTCGTGCTGCCCACCGATGGCGGTCTCCACTTCGCGGCGACCGGTTACGCGCCGCCCGCCCGCGTGCTCGAGGGTGAAGGACCGACCATCACGTGGGCCGCGTTGCTCGGCGCCGGCGCGCTGCCCGCTGAGGGTCCCGTGGCGCGCGCCTGGGCGGGCGTGCAGCCGGCCGCGGCGACCGACGATCCCTGTGTGAAGGCGACCACACGGTAGAATGCGCTCCGAGGGGGCTGGCCCGATGCGGTGCGCACGCGCGTTCGCAAGCGGCGCGTAACTACGCGCCCAGGGGCGCCGCCCGAGCCACCCGCGCTCAGTGATCCCGCGCGCTTGGGCGCTCTCGCGCGCGAGCACAGCCCTTGCTGATACGGCGAGTCATCAACTGGTTGAACCAGTAAGTCAGTGTACCAATAACTCGGTACACCCGTGATCACCCCGTGTACCCAATGGAGGTCGCCATGCGATCGAGCCCCCGAAGTGACCGAGCCACGCCGATCCTCACTGCCCTCGTGGCCTGCCTCGCGGTGGCGGGCTGCAGCTCCCGGATCGAGGGCAGCGGCTACCGCGGGTACCCTGATCCATACGGATCGAGCGGCGGCTCTTCCAGCCAGCCGCCCACGCCGGCGAACCCGAGCGCCGGCTGCGTCGACCCCGCTGGCTTCGGCGGGCGCGGCTGCTTCCGCTGCGCGCCGACGAGCAGCAGCGAGCTCCTCTCGGCGTGCACCACCTCGCGCTTCGAGGACTTCGACAACAGCCGCCGCATCGCGAATTTCGATGCCTCGAACCCGCGACCCGCGCTCGTGCAGCAAGGAGCGACTCCGCCGCCCTTCGAGGCCCCCACCGAGACGCAGCCCGATCCCAACGCCCCGGCCGCGCCCGCGTGCGTGATCACTCCGTCGATGAACCCGGTGATGGTCCTCGGCGCCACAGGCTTCCCCATGGAGACGATCGCCAAGGCCATGGGCAACCAGGCCACGGTCTTCTATCTCGAGAAGAGCTCCTGCGAGGGCGTGGCGGCGATGGTGCTGAACCAGCGGCTGAGCGGCGAGGTCCTCACCTACGACCCGAACGGCGTCGCGACCCGCTGCGCGCTCACCGAGGAGCATCCCGCCGACCTCACGCTCTCTGCGCTGTTCGCGCCGAGCTGCGCGAACCAGGCGGGCCTCGCGGAGCCGGTGTCGCTGCCGGCGCAGGTCGACGATCTCCTCGGCCCGATCAACCCCGTGATGTTCACCGTGCCCGCGACCTCGAAGGAGCGCGCCATCAGCGCCGAGGCCGCCTACAAGGTCTACGGCTTCGGCAATCTCTCGGGGGTCGCGCCGTGGACCGACGAGGAGTACGTGTTCCGCCGCCGGGCCGGCTCGGGCAACCAGCTGACGGTGGCGCTCACGCTCGGTCTCCCGGTGGGCGAGCTCCGCGGCCGCGACTCGAACGGCTCGAGCAACATGCTGAAGGCGCTGCTCGCCTCGAGCGCGCCCGATCGCACCATCGGCATCAGCTCGTCGGAGATCGTCGACACCAACCGCGACGTCATGAAGACCCTGGCCTACAAGCACTACGACCAGCCCGTCGCGTTCTACCCCGACAGCGACGCCGCCAGCCTCGATCGCCGCAACGTTCGCGACGGCCACTACTTCCCCTGGATGCCGCTCCACGTGCTCGTGCGGACGAGCGGCGGGGATCCCGTGGCGGCCGCGAACACCGTGCTCGATCCCGATGGATCGCAGCGCTCGCGGCGCGACGCCGCGGTGAAGCTCCTCTCCTACGTCATGATCAACCGCCAGCAGGCGCCGGTCCGGTCCGTCGATCTCTTCGGCGCCCTCAAGCGCACCGGCACCGTCCCGCAGTGCGCGATGAAGGTCACACGCACCAAGGAGGGCGCGCCGCTCACCTCGTTCACGCCGCCCGTGTCCTGCGACTGCGCGTTCGAGGCCGCGACGCCCGGCACCACGCGCAGCGACTGCACGCCGTGCCGCGACGCCAGCGAGTGCACGTCGCAGAAGCCGACCTGCAGCTTCGGCTACTGCGAGTGACTCACTTCGGCGTGTTGCCGGCGAGCCGGCAATCGGCGCTGCAGCCCGGCGTCGAGTCGCACTGCTCGCCCTGCGCGGTCTGGACGACGCCGTCGCCGCAGAACGGACCGCGCGCCGAGCAGTCGGGCTGGCACTTGCCGTAGGCGCCGGTGTTGTTCGCCTTGCCGTCGTCGCAGACCTCGTCGGGGGTCTTGATGCCGTCGCCGCAGACGCTCTTGCAGGTGGTGAGGATGCGATCGAAGTCGTTCAGCGTGAGCCGGTAGCTGGAGAGCGTCGGGTTGCGCTCGGCCTGGAACACGACGAACTCGTACATGCCGCCCACCGTCAGGCCGAGCAGCGCGGCCTGGGCGGTATCGAGCGTGACCGCGGCGGTGCGGGAGTTCTTCACTCCGCCCAGGTCGACCGCGAGCTTGCCGTTGACGAACACCCAGACGTCGTCGTCGCCGCGGAAGGTGAGGTTCTCGCCGCCCTTGTACTTGAAGGGAATGCGCAGCTCGCTCGTGAAGAGGAAGTTGCGCTGCACGTTCGCGCTGTCGCCCTGGCGCTCGGGCCACACGCCGGGCGCGGCGTCGAGCGGGAAGAAGCTCGCGCTGTCGAAGGCGTAGCTGCCGTCACCGGCGTTGCGCGTGAGCAGCAGCTTGCTCACGAACTTCTTGCTGAACGCGGTGTCGCGGTACCACGACGAGAAGCTGGTCGCGTCCTGGATGATGTCGAGCGTGCCGCTGCCGCGGCGCGAGAGGAACTGGGGGCGGCCCTGCGCGTCGAGGCTGTTCTGGACGAGCCCGGTGGCGACCACGTCGATCGCGGGATCCTGGAAGGTGGGCAGGCCGTTGCCGTCGATGGTCAGGTTCAGGAAGTCGGGGTGGCCGCCCGCCGAGGCGCGGGCCTTGAAGTCGCGGTAGGCGATGAAGAGCTCGCGCGTCGCGGGGGGCGCCTCGAGCGCGTCGGTGCAGGTGTAGCCAGGCTCCGTCTTGCACGTCGCGGAGCAGCCGTCACCGGCGCGGGTGTTGCCGTCGTCGCACGCCTCGCTGGAGAAGCGCAGGCCGTCACCGCACACCGCGCTGCAGGTGCCGCCCGCGCACTGCGGCTCGGCGTGGCACGCCGGATCGCAGCCGTCGAACGGGTCGAGGTTGCCGTCGTCGCACTGCTCGACGCCCTCCTTCTTGCCGTCGCCGCAGGTGGTCGGCGAGCAGGCGGTGCCGGGCGGCGGGCACTTGAAGCCCACCTCGATCCGGCAGGTCGCGCTGCAGCCGTCGCCGTCGGCGGTGTTGCCGTCGTCGCAATCCTCGGTGCCAGCGACGATCTTGTCGCCACACTTGATCGCGACGCAAGGCACGCCGGGAGTCGTACACAGCCAGCCGGCCTCGACGCGGCAGGCGGAGCTGCAGCCGTCGCCGTTCTTCGTGTTGCCGTCGTCGCAGATCTCGGTGTCGGCGTTCTTCACGCCGTTGCCGCACGCGGTGGCGGGGCCGGCCTCGACGTCGGGGAGGGGAACGTTCGCGTCGTTCTCGAGGAAGCCGCTGGAGCTGGAGCTGCCGCCGCCTCCGCCTTGCGCGGTGGCGCCGGGGAACTGCGAGGAGGCCTCGTCCGACCCGCACGCGACCACGACTGCGGTGAGCGCGCCGAGGACCAGGCCGAGGACCAGGGTGGAGCCAAGGACCCGACGCGAACGGAGTGAGCGAAGAGAAGAAGCCATGATCGAACGATAGCCAACCGAGGCAAACGCTCTCGGTCCAATTGCACGACCAACGCCAGTTCGCTCGCTCATCCCGAGGAACTGTCGCGGGTGGTCGGTGAGTGTGGGTCGAAGCCGGGCGGCGTAGTACCCCCGAGCCTGGCCCTTCCGCGGCGCCCGCTGCCGGCGCGCCCTCCGCGCCCGACGCCAGCGCGAGCGCCGCGAAGCCCGTTCGCGATCGTCGCCCGCGCGCCGATGAGCGGACCCATGCAGTACGCGCGCCCCTCCGGCGAGGGTCAGGAGCGACGCCGCGAGGAGCGCGAGGAGCGCGACCGGTCGGAGCTTCGCAAACGCCACGTCGACTAACGCCTCGGCCTCACGGGACGCTGCGAAGATAAGCACGCGGCGCGCGGCGCGCCCCGAACGCTTCGCGCGACGACAGGTTGGCGTCTTGCCAATCTACGGGAGCGGAGACCAATAGCTTGACCGCCGCGGAGTAGGCTCCTGCGATGGTCGCCCTGCTCCTCCGGAGGCCCGTCTTCGCCCGGCTCTTCGCTGCTGTCACGATCTCGCTCGTCGGTGACTGGCTGACCTTCGTCGCGATCAGCGTGCTCGCGGCTTCGCGCGGGCACGGTGCGCTGGCGCTCGCGGGCGTGCTCGCGGCGCACACGCTGCCCGGCGCCCTGGCGTCGCCCGTCGCGGGCGTCCTCGCGGACCGCTTCGATCGCCGCACGCTCCTTCTCTTCGCCTCGCTTGCGCAGGCGCTGCTCACCGTGGGAATGGCGGTCGCGGCGCTCCAGGATCGGCTGGGGGCGGTGCAGCTCTTGCTGGTCGCACGGAGCGCGGTGGCGGCGATCGTTCCGCCAGCGGAGGCGGCCGCGCTGCGGCACGTCGTCGACGATGAGGAGCTGCTCGCGGCGAACGCGCTCGTCGCCTCGACCTGGAGCCTCGCCTACGTGGGCGGGATGGCGCTGGGCGGTGCGCTGGCGACGCTCGGTCCAGCGCTCGCCATCCTGCTCGACGCCGGAACGTTCGTGGCGAGCGCCGCTCTCGTCGCGACGCTGCCGCGGATGCGTCCGCCGCCGCGCGCGGAGGGAGCGTCGGGCGGCTTCGGGGGGGACGTCGCCGATGCCCTCGTCCACCTGCGCGCGAGGCCAGCTCTCCTGCGTGCGACGCTGGCGAAGGTGCCGGTCTCGGTGGCGGGCGGCGGCGCGTGGCTCGCGCTCAACCTCGCGGCGTCGACCTTCCATCCGCTGGGCAGCGCGGCCCTCTCGCTGGGCGTCCTGCAGGCGGCGCGCGGCGCGGGCACCGGCGTGGGTCCGCTGCTCGCGACCGCGCTCGCCCGGCGCGGCATCGCGCGCAGCTCGCTCGCCGGCGCGGCCTACGTGCTCGCGTTCAGCGGCATGGTGGCCTTCGCGTACCTGCGCTCGTGGCTCGCGCTCCTGGTGGCGGCGCTGGCCTGGGGCACGGGCAGCGGCGGGCTGGCGACCGCTTCATCGGTCGCCTGGCCTCGATCGACGAGCTGGCGGTCGCGCTGACCACCAGCGGAAGCGCCGCGGCGTGCGCGCTGATCATCGGCCGCGGCGTCGCCGTCGCCGAGGCCACGCTGGCGGTCGTCGTGTGCGGGGCGCTCGCCTGGGGAGCGCTCGTGGCGCTTACGCGCACGCGCGCCGCGTGAGGCGTCGGTCATCTGTCTCATGGGCCCGCATCCAGAAGACGTCGATCGCCGGGCGGATTACACCGCCTCGGTCAGTGCCCGCAGCCGCTCTTCTTCACGACGGGGTCCTTCGTCCCGCACGTGCACGAGATGCACCCATGCTCCGCACACGTCCCGCACGAGACGGCGACCTGCCGCCTCAGCGCCTCGCGCGCACGAAACACGCGGACGGCGGCGTTGTTCTTCGAGATCCCTTGCTCCACCGCGAAGCTCGCGACCGAGACGCCGTCGACCTCGATGCGCCGGAGCGCATCCGCGTACTCGGGCTTCAACACTTCCGCGAGCCGGACCACGCAACGGCAGACCTCGCCGCGCATCATCTCGGAGGGCTCCTCGGAGGTCTCGATCTCCTCGGCAAACCGAGCCAGCGCGCGATCGGCGGACTTCGTGCGCCGGTAGTAGTCGACCGTCGCGTTCCGGAGCGTCCGATAGAACCAGGGCACGACCGCTTCGCCGTCGCGAAGACTCTCGAGCTTCGGCAGCCCGCGCGCGAACGCCTCCTGAAGAATGTCTTCCGCGAGATCACGCCGACCGAGTCGGCGCTCGAGGAAGCGCAGGAACTCGCGGTGGTTGTCCACGAGCACGCGCTTGACGTCGGCATCGATCGGTCGCTCGGCCTCGGCTTCGATCTTCGGCTCGGTCATGCCCCTGATCTAGCTCATATGCCGAAGCGGCGGAGGCACCGGGGACAGCTGCCAGCCGTCCACGGATGCAAGAGGCCCGCGGCGTCAACTGGTCCTCGGAGAAGGAGTGCAGAACCGATGGGTTGAGCGTGTTCTCCATGGGGAGTCTGAGGGTGCTCGATTTGCTTGGGGGCCACCCGCGGCGTGCGCATGCGCCGCATCCTCACGGCAAGATGGCCCGACGTCGAAGCCGTCGGCGATCGCGACGTCCGTGGAGCACACCGAACACCTGCACCGCCTCGTCGTGCTCGCGAAAGTAGACGAGATAAGGAAATCGCTTGAGCACGATGCGCCGAAGGCCGCGGTACGCGACCGCGAACGAGCTCGGCGCCTCGAGCGCGCGCGCGAAGGCAGCGTCGACCTCGTCGACGAACTCGCGCCCAAGGCCGACGCGCTGGCTTCGTACCATCGGAATGCCTCGTCGATGTCCGCTTCCGCTTCGCGGAGGACGACGAGGATCACTTCGAGCCGAGAATGCGCGCCTTCGCCTCGGACCAGCTGCTGAACGACGCGGCGTCCGCGCTCGAAATGCGCCGATCGAGCTCCTCTTGGTGCCACTCGGGCGCCGGCGCGTCGTGGTCGAGCGAATCCCAAAGCTCTCCGAGGAGCTCGAGCTTCTCCTGCTCTGCGAGGTCGCGAATGGCGGCGACGAGCTCTGGTCGCGTCACCGTCGAAGCCTAGCACGCTCCAACAGAGCCGTGAGACCCGCGCCTCTTGTGAGGGTAAGCGGGCGACATGACGCCCTCGCCCATCTGGGCAAGGGTGCAGTCGTGATAGCTCTGCTCACCTCGAGAGCCGCGGCACTCCTCGCCGGCATTCGGCCCCGCGTGAGCCTCATCGCGGAGAACCTCGCCTTGCGGCAGCAGCTCGCGATCC
>JAYTBL010000637.1:0-3633 GCA_043736975.1 Polyangiaceae bacterium | reverse complement strand
CGGCCGCCTCGGTCATCACCAGCGCCACGCCGTGCTCGCGCGCGCGCGCTGCGGCCGCCGGATCGTGCAGGCAGCCCATGGCCTTGCGCGTGGTGATTCCGATGTCGAACGGTCCGGAGGCCACCCAGCGCGCGTAGTGAGCCGCGGCGTGCCGCGGCCGGTCGGGCGCCTCGGCGAGCGCGTTGAGCAGGCTCATGGTCAGCTCGCCGTCGTCGGTGATCTGCCCCGGCGCGACGTTCCACACACCGCCGCCCGGCATCGTCAGCGCGTGCTCGACGTCCGGCGCGGTGATCTCCGCGCGGAAGAACTCGAGCACCGCGCCGCACGCATCGCCCACCAGCGCCCCGAGGATTGCCCCCAGCGCTGCATCGTCGTTCGTCATCGATAGAGTGTGATGCACTCTATCGCGTCGCGCAAAGAAACGTTTGTGTTCCACTAGCGGTGGAATCGTTCGCCGCCGCGTGGTCCGCCTCGTATCCAGCTTGGATCACCCAGGCGCCTGCGGGCTCGGAGGCCCGCCCGGCGTAGCGCGCTGATCGGCCTACATCTGCGCTATCCGCAAGGTGCCGAGAATTCCAGCCTCTGGCGAATGCGGCGTCGATGGCGCTCCGCGAGGATGGCGTGGTCCGAGTCTTGAAGTCGCTCCGCTCCGTATGTCGAAGCTCCTCGCCATCGCGGGTGTCGCCATGGTCCTTCTCGCTGCGTGCTCCTCCGCGGACTTCGAGGGTGACTCGATCAACGCCGGCGGCGCGGCGCCCGTGACCACGAAGAGCGACCCCAACGCGTGCGTGCCCGGCGGCGGCGCGGCGCTCACGCCCGAGGACCCCGCGAAGTATCCGAGGTGCGCGTGCGCGGCGAAGGGCGGCGCGGCGCGTTGCCTCCCGAAGGACAAGGTGCCCTCGAACGTCTCGAGCCAGCTCGACACCTGCGCCGACGGCGGCGGCGGCTTCTGCGTCCCCGACCCCATCGTGAAGAGCGGCGGCGCCGCGCCCCCCACGTGCAAGTCGCCCTTCGGCGAGGGCCGCTGCATGAGCGTGTGCGTCCCCGAGGTCGCGAAGAACGCCGACCTCCTGAGCCGCGGCGAGAACGACAGCTGCGCCGAGGACGAGCGCTGCGCGCCGTGCCTCAACCCGCTCAAGAACAACGAGCCCACCGGCGTCTGCGAGATCGGCAAGGCTGCGCCGGTCTGCGACGCGAAGCCCACCACGCCCGCGCCCGGCAATCCTTCGCCCGCCGTGAGCTGTCCTTACGCGGGGCCGCCGATGGTCGACGTCACGAAGTTCCCGTCCTGCGGCGACGGCGCGCGCTGCGTGCCCGCGACGCTCGTGCCAGCGTCGTCCGCCGCGATGCTGAAGGCGTGCGCGACCGGCCTGTGCGCGCCCGAGAAATCGGTCGCCGCGGGCGGGCAGTACCTGCCCCGGACCTGCGCCGCGGTGGGCGGCGCCGAGGGGCGCTGCCTCAACGTGAACATCCCGCAGATCGAGGCGCAGAAGGCGCAGCTCACGCGCGACACGTGCGACGCGAGCGAGCTGTGCGCGCCCTGCTTCAACCCCGTCGATGGCAAGGACACCGGCGCGTGCAAGAGCGTGAGCTGCGACGCGCCCAAGCAGCCCGCGAAGACCTTCACGCCCTGCTGCAGCAAGCGCGGGATGTCGCGCGCGAAGTGCGTCCCCAAGGCGAGCGTCCCGGCCTCGCAGGCGGGCAACCTCGACGACGACGACGGCATGTGCGCGAAGAACGCGGAGCTCTGCGTCCCCAACGAGATGCTCCAGCCGAACTTCAAGGGCCCCGCCTGCAACGGCAGCACGCTGCTCACCGGCAGCTATTCCGGCGTCTGCCTCAGCGACTGCCTCAGCTTCGGCTTCATCCAGAGCCTCGGCATCTCCCGGGGGAGCTGCACCGACGGCTTCAAGTGCGCGCCCTGCACGAACCCCCTCACCGGCAAGGCCACGGGGGCGCCCGGTTGTCCGGGGACCTGATCGCCTGATCGCCGGACCTCGAACCGCGGTACATTCCAGGCCGTGCACGAGGCACACGTGACGCGCGTTGTGAGGTCCTCGCTCGTCATGCTTGCGCTCGGCGCGGGCGTCGTGACGTGGTCGGCCTCGGCGCGCGCAGGCGGCTTCGAGCTGCCCGACAACGGCGCTCAGGCCGTGGGACGCGGCGCGACGTTCGTGGCCAAGGCCGACGACACGACCGCGATGCACTACAACCCCGCGGGCCTCGCGCGGCAGCGCGGCACGCGCCTCTACGTCGGCGGCAACCTGTTTCTGCACTCGTTCGAGTTCCAGCGGGCGGGCTCGTTCCCCGACGACCCGAACGACGCGTCGACGCCATGGGGCGGCAAGCCGTACCCGCTCGTGAACAACTCGGGCGGGCCCTTCCTCGCGCCGTTCCTCGCGGCCTCGACCGACTTCGCCTCGCTCGATCGCGTCACCGTGGCGGTCGGCGTGTTCGGGCCGCCGTCGGTCGGCAACCGCACGTTCCCGCTCGGCGTGCGCGGCGCGCCGGCGTCGTCACGCTACGACTACGTCCAGTCTCGCTCCACGATCATCTATCCCACCGCTTCGGCGGGCTTTCGCGTCACGCCGTGGCTCGATCTCGGGCTCTCCGCGCACCTCGTGCTCGGCAACTTCGATCAGACGACCGTCTCGTACGGCGACATCGGCGACGCCTGCAAGAACGTCGAGTACCAGCCGTGCGACTCGCGCGCCACGCTCCAGGCCACCGCCACCTCCTTCGCGGGTACCTTGGGCGCGCTGCTCCGTCCCAGCCCGAGCTTCGCGTTCGGTCTGAGCGTACGCACGCCGATCAGCCTCGAGGCGCAGGGCATCGTCACGCCGGAGTCGCCGAAGATCGCCGCGGTCACGCTCAAGCCGGGCACCGCGACGCTCTCCACGACGCTCCCGCTCATCGTGCGCGCGGGCGGCCGCTACATCTCGATGGACGGTGACTTCGAGGTCTACGACCTCGAGCTCGACGCCACGTTCGAGGGCTGGAGCAGCGCGCAGGGCGACGGGCCGCGGCTGAGCATCCCGTCGCTCGGGCAGTTCAAGGACATCAATACGCTCGTCGTGCACGGGTACTCGAACACGTTCAGCGTGCGCGCCGGCGGCGCGTACAACTTCGAGGCGCTCGACGGCATCTTCAGCGTGCGCGCGGGCAGCTACTTCGACACCGCGGCCACGAGCTTCGCGTACACGCGCCTCGACTTCGACACGCTCGCGAAGATCGCGGGCACGCTCGGCCTCGGCTACAAGCGCGGCGCGTTCGGCCTCGATGTCGGGTACGCCGCGGTCGCCTCGATCCCGCGCGTGGTCGGCACCGGGCAGGGCGACGTCCGCCCCATCAACGGCGCGAAGAACGGCAAGCCCCTCGACGGCCAGGGCAACCTCCTGCCCGCCGTCAACGAGGGGGCCTACCGCGGCTTCACCCACATCCTGGCGGCCTCGATCACCGTCACCTTCGACGAGCTGTTCGGCGCGGGTCGCACGTTCAAGTACGGCAACCCTTACGAGAAGGGGTACGTCGGCGAGGACGGCAAGCCGCCTCCGAAGGACGGCGACAAGAAGCCCGACGCCAGGCCCGAGCCCGAGGTGAAGCCCGAGGTGAAGCCCGAGGTGAAGCCGGAGC
>JAYTBL010000636.1:0-3634 GCA_043736975.1 Polyangiaceae bacterium | reverse complement strand
GCGCCGTCTCGGGCGAAACCGCGGCCGCGCCATAGGGCGCCGTGCGCCGCGGCAGCTGCGCGGCAGGCCGCGGCGCGGGGGTAGGCCGCGGCAGGAGCCCGGGACGCGGGGCCACGGCGCGCGGGAATACCTTGCCCGTCTGCGCCTCGTCGGCGTCGAACAGCGGCGGCGGCATCGAGGTCTGCGTGGCCTTCGGCTCGTGGCGCACGAGCGCGAGCGACGTCCCGAGCCGCGCCGCGCCTTCCTCCGCGGCGACCATCGCGCGCAGCGTCGCCACGATCTCCTCCGCGGTCAGCGTGCGCTTGTCGGCTCGCGGCTCGAGCGCACGCTTGATGATGTCGCGGAGACTGCGGTCGAGATCGGGCCGCAGCGTGTCGATCGACACGATCCGCGGCTCCGCGAGCTCGCGCAGGACCTCGATCTCGGGGAGCGCGCCGCGGATGAACGCCCGCCGCTTGGTCAGAAGCTCCCACAGGATGATGGCGCCGGCATAGACGTCGGCGCGCGGGGTGACCGTCTCGCCCTTCACCTGCTCGGGCGCCATGTAGCCATACGTGCCCTTGATCAGGCCGGCGGTGCTCTGGTGGTTCACGCCCGTGACCTTCGCGACGCCGAAATCCGCGAGCTTGACCTGCGCATCCCACGAGACGAGGACGTTCGAAGGGTTCACGTCGCGATGGATCACCGGCGCCGGCTCTCCGACCTCGTCGGTCGCGGCGTGCGCCGCGGCGAGCGCCTCGAAGATGCACGCCGTGACGTGCATGGCGGTAGCGTCGTCGAGCGGGCGGCCCACGGTCTTGAGCATCCCGCGCAGGCGGCTCAGCGGCGGGCCGTCGACGTACTCGAGGACCATCACCAGCTGATCGCCGTTGGCGAAGAAGTCGTACAGGCGGACGATCGCGGGATGCGCGAGCCGCGCGTAGGCCGCGGCCTCGCGGGCAAACATCGCCTTGAGGTCGGAGTCGCGCTCGTACTTCGAGAGCAGCACCTTGAGCACCACCTGGCGCTCGAAGCCATGAGGCCCCTCCGCCTTCGCCAGCAGCACGTCGCTCGTGCCACCGGTCGCGAGCCGGCGCACGACGCGATACGCGCCGACTCGATCGCCCGTGCATTCGGTCTCTTTCACCGGGTCCTTCAGCGTACCGGACCCCGCGCCGCCTTCGCTACTCCTTCGCGGCGGACGCGGACTGGGAGCTCAGGTCCTTCTCGACGTCGTCGAGGAGCTCGTTGGCGCGGGCCTCGTCGATGCCCAGCCCCTCGGCGAGCTCGTTGAGGGTCTCGTTCTCCTCGTCGGCGATGGCGTTGTCCGCGAACGCGATGGCTGCCGCGAGGACGAAGGCCACCTCGGCGCGGGCCTTGTCCTCGTGGAGCAGCGCGACGACCTCCTTGAGGCGGGCCTCGCGGCCCTGCTCCTCGGCGCGCTTCGTGGCGTCCGCCACCATGTTGTCGATGTGCGTGGAGCGGATGGCGTCGCCCGCGAGGTTACGGAGGGCGCCCTTCAGGACCTCCTTTTCCTCGGCGCCGACCGCGCCGTCGGCGCTCATCATCAGGTACATGGCCTCGCAGAGGGGGCCGTACTCGGCGACGATGTTGAGCTCCTCCACCGCGTCGGGAGACATGCCGGCCTCCGGAGCGACCAGCGAAGGACGCTGCCCACGGGCCTGCAGCTGATCACGGAGACGGACGAGGGTGGAGTTCGAGAGCCAGATCATCGCGCCGGAGCGTACGGACACGCCTCGTTCAGGTCAACGGTTCGAGATCAGGAGTCGAACTTGAAGAGGTCCTCCAGGTCGGACTTCGTCAGCTTCTTCGCGCCGCCGATGTCTTCGCTGAGCACCGCGCTCGTCAGCTCGCGCTTCTTGCCGCCGAGCTCGAGGATCTTCTCCTCGATGGTGCCCTTCGCGATCAGCTTGTAGTTCGTGACCACCCTGGTCTGGCCGATGCGGTGCGCGCGGTCGGTCGCCTGGTCCTCGACGGCCGGGTTCCACCACGGGTCGAAGTGAATCACGGTGTCGGCCGCGGTCAGGTTCAGGCCCGCGCCCCCCGCCTTCAACGAGATGAGGAACAAGGGCGGCCCGTCCTCGCGCTGGAAGTTCTCGACGCGCGCCTGACGGTCCTTGGTGCTGCCGTCCAGGTACTCGTAGGCCACGCCGTCCTCGGTCATGGCCTTGCGGATCAGCGTGAGCATCGAGACGAACTGGCTGAAGACCAGCACGCGGTGACCACCGGCCACGCAGGTCTGGACCAGCTCGCGCAACGCCACGAGCTTGCCCGAGTCCTCGTCGCCGAAGTCGCGCGGGAGGCCGAGGAGGCGCGGATCGCAAGCCGCCTGACGGAGGCGGGTGAGGCCGGCGAGGATCTGGATGTGGCTCTTGGCGATGCCTTGGCGCTCGACCTCGCCCATGACCTGGGCACGGACCTCCTTGAACACCGCCGCGTAGAGCGCGGACTGCTCGCCGGTGAGCTCGCAGAACTGGTCGGTCTCGATCTTCTCCGGAAGGTCCTTGGCGACCTCGGACTTCGTGCGGCGCAGGATGAACGGGTGGATGGTGGCGCGGAGGCGCTTGGCCGCCTTCTGATCCCCGCCGTCGATGGGGCGCGCGTAGCGCTCCTCGAACTTCTCGAGCGGGCCCAGCAGGCCGGGGCTCACGAAGTCGAAGATCGACCAGATCTCGGAGAGGCGATTCTCGATGGGCGTACCGGTCAGCGCGAGGCGACGGTCGGCCTTGAGCCGCTTCGCGGCGCGCGCCGTGGCGCTCATCGGGTTCTTGATGTTCTGCGCCTCGTCGAGGATCGCGTAGCGGAGATCGAGCGAGGCGAGCAGCGCCTCGTCGCGCCGCAGGAGCGCGTAGCTGGTGATGACGATGTCTGCGTCCTCGAGCTCGTCGGCGCGCTGCTTGCGGTCCGCGCCGTGCCAGACCATGTGGCTGAGCGACGGGCTGAACTTGTCGAGCTCGCGCTCCCAGTTCGTGACCACGCTGGTGGGGGCGACGATGAGCGCCTTGAACTTCTTCTTGCCGTCGGCCTTCGCGTCCTTTTCGACGGCGGCCTTCACGCTCAGGAGCAGCGCGATGGTCTGCACCGTCTTGCCGAGACCCATGTCGTCGGCGAGGACGCCGCCGGAGCCGATGTCGTGGATGAACTTCAGCCACGAGAGGCCGGAGTCCTGGTAGGGCCGCAGCGTCGCCTTGAGGTTGCGGGGCTTCTTGGTGGCCTCGATCTCTTCGATACTCCCGAGCTTCTGGAAGAGCTCGCGCGCGCTGGCGGTGACGCTCGATCCTTGCGCCTGCAAGAGGAGCTCCTGGACGCGGCCGGCGTGGGCCAGGGCGAGGCGCCCCGTCTTGCCGGCGGCGGTGAGGATCTCGACCTCGCGCTCCATCATCGCCTTGACCTGATCGGGATCGAAGGCGGCGAAGGAGCCGTCTTCGAGGCGCACGTACTTCTTGCCCTGGGCGATGCAGCGGCGGAGCTCGTCGCGATCGACGGCGATGCCCTCGCTCTCGTAGGTGAGCTTGACGTTGAGCCAGTCCATCCCGCTCGTGACCTTGGCGAAGACGCCGATCGGCTTGTGGCGGACCTGCGTGTCGACGAGGTCTTCGGGGACGAAGAGGTCCCAGTCGTCGGGGAGCTCGGC
>JAYTBL010000635.1:0-3639 GCA_043736975.1 Polyangiaceae bacterium | reverse complement strand
TCAGCCTCGAGCTCGCGATCGCAGGGGGATCACCGCTGATCCAGGATGCGTATTTCGTCGGCGGAGAGCGCGTGCTCACCGTCGGCCCGCTCCTCTTTTCTGCGATCGGCGGGCTCGGCGTGCACTTTCCATGATCGCGATTACGATCGGCGGACACTCCCACCCAGCAGATCCGTGTCCCAAGCCTCGATCCCCCTTGATGCGTCCGCGTCGTATCCGAGCGATGCGCGGCGGCTCCGACGCCTCGTCGATCGGGAGCACGGGTTCGTGTGGCGATCGATACGGCGCCTCGGGGTCGCAGAGGGGGACGTCGACGATGCGGTACAGAAGGTCTTTCTCGTGACCTCGGAGCGGCTCGCGACCTTCCCGCCCGAGCGCGATCGCGCGTTCCTCTTCGCGACGTGCATGCGCGTCGCGGCCAACGAGCGGCGCGGGCAGACGCGTCGCCGCAGCGCGGGCCCCGAGCCGCTCGAGGCGCTCACCTCGACTGCTCCCTCGCCCGAGCAGGCCGCCGCCGATCGCCACATGCTCGACGCGGTGCTCGAGCCGTTGCCCATCGAGCTGCGGAGCGTCCTCGTGCTGTTCGAGCTCGAAGGCATGACCAGCGACGAGATCGCCGAGATGCTGGAGCTGCCCACGGGGACGGTCGCCTCGCGCCTTCGTCGCGGTCGCGAGCTCGCGATGGCCTCGGCGAAGCGCCTGCGCGCGGCGGGAGGTGAGCCATGAGCACGCGCCTCCGCGACCTCGACGGCGATCTCGGCGCGGCGTTCCGCTCCGCGGATCGCGATGCGCCGCGCCCCGAGGCCAAGGCGGCCTTGATGGCGGCGCTCGGCGTCGGCGTCGTCGCCGCAGCCTCGACCGCTGCCGCCGGCGCGGCCAGCGCCGCGGGTGGGTCGAGCGCCGCGGCCGCGAAGGGTGTCGGGCTCGCGGTGATCGCGAAGTGGTTCATCGCGTCGGCGGTGATCGTGGGCGGCACCGCGGCGACCATGCACGCCGTCGCGCCCGCCGATCCCCCGGCGATCGTCACTGCCGCCGCGAAGGCCACCGCGGCGAGCACGATCCCGCCGTCGAGCGTCGTCCTGCCCTCTCGCGCCACGACCACGCCGAGCGAGCCGCCGGCCTCGCCGAGCGAGCCGCCAGCCGCGCCGAGCGAGCCGCCAGCCGTGGCGTCCGCCGCGCTCGCGCGCGCCGCCGACTCACCGCCGCGCGCCGCCGACTCACCGCCGCGCGCGGCGACGACTCGCGTTGCTGATGCACCTGGCGCGACGGCTGGCGCCGCCGGCGGCGCCGAGGCGGCGGCGGTCGCTCCCGCGCTCGTGGTCGAGGAGGCGCCGCGGCGCGCGACCGTCGGGGACGAGATCGCTGCGCTCGATCGCGCGCGCGCCCTGCTCGCGGGCGGCAACGGTAGCGGTGCGCTCGATGGCCTGCGCGACTACCGGCGCGCCTTCCCCGCGGGCGTGCTCGCGCAGGAAGCCTCGGTGCTCGAGATCGAATCGCTCGCCGCCGCCGGGCAACGCGATCGCGCTCGCGCGCTCGGTGACCGCTTCGTCGCCGATCACCCGCGAAGCCCGCTCGCACCGCGGGTCCAGCGCGCCACGGGGAAGTGACGGCCGCCGATGCGTAGAGCGCTCGCCGCGCTCGCACTCCCGGTGGGACTCGCGCTCGTCGTGGCGTGTCGCTCGGAGATCTCGCTCGGCACGCCGGACGCAGGACCGGTCGGCCCCGACAGCGGGCCCACGCCGGTGCCCCCGCGCTGCCCGGGGATCCCCTCGCGGGCGGTGGTCGCCGATGCCGACCCCGCCCTCGGCGAGCTGCGCGGCGTCGCCGCGCGCGGCGACGTCCTCTACGCGCTCTTGGCGCGCGCCGGCTCGAACGAAGGCGTGCTGGCGCGCGTGGCGACGTCCGGAGGCACGTTGACCGAGCTCGCGCGCGTGGGGAGCGATCCGGCGGGCCTCGCGATCTCCCCCGACGGCGCGTACGTCTTCGTCGCCGCGCGCGGCAGCTCGCAGATCTTCCGCGTCGACCGCAACGGCACCGCCACGGTGGTGAGCGCAGGCGGCGCGCCTTCGTCGGTCATCGCAGACGATGAGGCCGGAGCGTTCTGGTCGGTTCCGGTGAACGACGCCGTCCTCCGGTGGGACTTCGTCACGCCGCCCCCGCAGGCGGTGGCCACCTCGGCGCGCGCCGCCTCGCTCGCGCGCGCGAACCGCGTCCTCTACATCGCCGGCGACCGCGCGATCCGCGCCTTCACCCCCGGCCTCGATGCAGCGCCGCGCCAGCTCGCCGCCCACTGCGACGACGGCGCGCCGGCCATCGCGGGCTCGCTCGCATACTGCGTTGAAGCAGAGGCGATCACACGCGTCGACCTCGCGACCGGTGACGCCACGATCATGGCCGCGGCACAGCCTGGCGCAACGAACGTCGTCGTCGCCGCGGGCCGCGTGCTCTGGCGCGCGCGACCGAGCGATCGCCAGACGCTGGTGATGGCGCTACCCCTCGACGGGATCGGCGGGGCCACGGTCTTCGAGAGCAGCGGCCCCGGAGCGCTGATCATGGCTGCAAATGGCTGCGATCTGTACTTCAGCGCCGGCCGCGCGATCGTTCGTCGAGGCCTGTGACGATTTCGCGATCGCGAGGAGGCGCTGCCGGACACACCACGTGGACGGCGCGGGCAGCGTCGACCCTCCCGAGGTGACTCCGATGAAAAATGCGATCTTCCTTTCCGCCGGCGCGACCGCCCTCTTCCTCGCCGCCTGTCTCGCGGCGCCGGGTGACTCCTCGTCGACGAACACGAGCGCGCTCTCCTGCACCGCGAGCGAGCGCGCCTTCAACGGCGCGTGCCGCCCGGTCTGCACGTCGAGCGCGCAGTGCTCGACCGGCAACAGCTGCATGACGGTCGCGGGCGGGCTCTCGCTGTGCCTCGACTACACGGCCTGCGCGTACCTCGGGAGCGACACCGAGTGCGCGGGCGTCCCCTATGGCTCGTACAGCAGCTACGACAGCTTCGATCCCTACTGGACTCCCACCACCGAACCGTACACCTCGTACAGCACCTACGGTTCGTCGGAGCCGTTCGGCTGCGGCGGCAACGCGGTGTGGAAGACCGAGGCGCCCGCGCCGATGGACGACCCGCGCTGCGGCGGCGCGCATCCCGTCACGCGCTGCCAGAAGGTGGGCAACCGCTGCGCGCTCGTCTCGGGCACCACCATGGACGTCGCCGACCGCTGAGCTGACGATGGAGTCCGCCCCCGAAGCGCGCCGCCTCTTCCCGCTGCTGCTCGCGGCCTGCGCGGTGGCGAGCATCGTCCCGCTCTTCACCGCGCGGCATCTGCCGATGTCGGACCTGCCCGAGCACCTCGCCACGATGGCGACGCTACGGCACTGGGGCGATCCGGGGTGGGCGAACCAGGCGCACTTCCAGATCGCCGGGATCGGCGAGACGCCGTACTGGCTCTACCACGTGGCCGGCGCGCTGCTCTCGGTGGTGACGGGCAGCGCCGAGCGCGCGAACCTGGTGCTGCTCGCGGCGGTCGGGCTCGGCTATCCCTACGCCCTGCGCTCGCTGCTGCGGGCGCTGGGGCGCGACGAGCGCCTCGCGATCTTCGGCTGCGCGCTCTTCTGGACGCAGAACCTGACGGT
>JAYTBL010000634.1:0-3648 GCA_043736975.1 Polyangiaceae bacterium | reverse complement strand
CCTCGGCCTTCGCCTTGCGGAATGCATCCTCGGACTGTTCGAAGTCGCGCTGCGACGTGGCGTGCGCCGCGAGGAGCTCCTTCTGACGCTCGAGATCGTGCTCGGCGGTGATGCGGTCGGCCTCGGCCTTGTGAAGATCGGCGGAGGCGATCCCGACGTCGGGCGACTCCAGCACCGCGAGGACGTCGCCCTTCTTCACGCGCTGGCCGACCTTGGCCTCGATGCGCGTCACGCGGCCCGAGACCGGCGAGAAGACGTGCGCGACGTGCGCGTCGTCGAAGGCCACCTTGCCGCTGGTGACGATCACGTCGTCGACGTCCTGCTCATCGAGCGGATCCACCTTGAGCTTGGCCTCGGTGATCTGGAGATCGGTCAGCCACACCTCGCCGAGCGGCGGATCGACGCGCGCCTCGGTCTGCGCGGTCGCTCGGTGGCACGCCGCCGAGAGGAGCGCGAGGAAGGCTAGCGCCACGAAACGTCCACTCATCGCAGTAGCTCCTTGCCGATTGCTTGTTCGAGCTGGAACACCGAGGTCCAGTAGTTGACCAGCTCGGCCAGGTAGCCCGTGTTGACCGCCACCCAGCTGCGCTGCGCGTCGAGGAGATCGGTGAGGGTCGCCGAGCCGGCGGTGTACTGCACGGTGGTGATGTCGCGGGCACGCTTGGCGCGCTCCAGCAGCGACGACTCGTAGCGCTCAACCACGCGCCGCGCCGTCGAGAAGGTGTTCACCGCCGACTCGACGTCGGCGACGAGCAGCGTCTCGAGGCGACGCCGCCCGATCAGCGCGGTCTGACGATCGGCCTCGGCGCGACCGATCTCACCCTGCTGCTGGTAGAAGAGCGGCAGCGGCAGCCCGAGGCCCACCGAGAGCGTGGGCGGCTGGGGCGCGTTGTCCCCCACGCCTTGCTGCTGGTACTGGAGGAGCAGCGAGACGTCGGGGATGCGCGCGCGCGCCGCGGCCGAGATCGAGGCCTCCGCCTGCGCGACCTGGGCCATCGCTTGCTTGCGATCGGCCCGGCTCTCCATCGCGGTGCGCAGGAGCGCAGCCTTGTCGAGGGTGGCGAGCGTCTCGGGCACGTGAAAATCGAGCGCCTGCCGGTCCACGACCAGCTCCGGCATGGGGCCCTCGCTCCCCAGCAGCACCGCGAGGTCGATCTGCTCCTGTCGCAGCTGGCGGAGCGCGAGGTCGACCTCGGCGTCGGCACGCAGCGACTCCTGCTCGACGCGCGCGAGCTGCCCCTCGTCGATCACCCGCGGATAGCGCACGCGGTTGACCTCGACCGACTTCTGGAGCGAGGTCGCGACCTCGCGCGTGAGGTCGAGGCGCGCCTGGGCGGCGGCCGTCTGGATGTACTGGACCTTGGTCTGCGCGATCACCACGCGCTCGGCGTTGGTGCGTCCGTAGCGCGAGGCCTCGAGGGCGCGCTGCGCGACGTCCTCACGCAGCCTCCGCTTGCGCGTGATCGCGCCCTCGATCAACGCCTGGTCGGACAGCGTCGCGAAGACGCCCCACGACCCCGGACAGGTGCCGCCGAAGCAGTCGAGCCGGCGCGCCGGGCCGGCGGTGAGCGCCGGGTTCGGTGTCTGCCCCGCGACGCGCACCTCGGCCTCCGCGCCGCGCACCGTGGCGGCGGCGAGCAGGACATCGAAGCCGCGAGACTTCGCCTGGCTCACCGCGTCGGCGAGCGAGAGACTCCGCGCAACGGCGGCCGGCGGCACGTCGGCGCGGACCTCGGCACCGGCAAGCGAGAGAAGAACGAGCGCGAGCGCGCCCCCGGCGAGGGCGCAACGAGGGCGGCACATGCTCATGGGCCCGAGAGCGTCTCACCCGGCGCCGCCGGCGATGTTACCGGCGCATTAAGCTTCGGTAAGGCTCGACGGCGAGCCCGCTCTTGCGGCAGGGTGTCGTGTGCCACGTCTCCAGGCATCGAGCTTGTGCTACGCTCGAAGCTCGGGATGGAGCTAGCCGACGACTCCAGGACCATGCCGGTGTCCCACGCGGCGAGCCCGGTTCCGCGTGGAACCTTGGTCGGCGAGCGGTTTCGCGTCGAGGAGTTCTTGAGCGAGGGCGGAATGGGCTTCGTGGTCCGCGGCTTCGATCTGAAGCTCCAGGAGCCAGTCGCGATCAAGTTTCTCAAGACCGTCGACGGACAGGAATCGATCCAGCGCTTCATGCGTGAGGCGCGCGCGGCGGCGAAGGTCAAGAACGAGCACATCATCGACATCCTCGATGTTGGTGCCCACGAGGGCATGCCGTACCTCGTCATGGAGCTCGTCGACGGCGAAGCGCTTGGCAAGGTCCTCGAGACGCACGGGCCGCTCGAGGCGACGTACGCGGTGGACCTCCTTCTGCAAGCCTGCGACGCCATGGCCGACGCTCACGCGCGAGGGATCGTCCACCGCGATCTCAAGCCCAACAACCTGATGCTCACCCGACGGGGCGACGGGAGCCCGTTCGTCAAGGTCCTCGACTTCGGTCTCGCCACCGCGCCGACCGAGAGCGGGCGCGTAGCCGTGGGGATCACCGCGACCAACGCGGCCTTCGGCTCGCCGGCGTACATGCCGCCGGAGCAGATCCGAGCAGCTCGCAACGCGGATGCACGGTCCGATATCTGGGCGCTCGGGGTCATCCTCTACGAGCTGCTGGTCGACCGTCTGCCCTTCGAGGGAGAGAGCATCCCCGCGGTGCTCGCGGCCATCACCGCCGATCCGCCGCGCCCGCTGGTGGAGCTTCGCCCCGAGCTCGCCGCGCTCGGTACGGTCCTCGAGCGCTGCTTCCAGAAAGATCCGGACTGCCGCTTCCAGACGGTCGCAGAGCTCGCGGGGGCGCTCGCTCCCTTTGCGTCCGCGGAGGGGGCGTTGATCGCGACGCGCGCGGCGCGCCTCCGCCACGGCACGACACCGCCGCCGCGCTCCGCGCCGCCCCCACCCCGTTTGATTTCCCCTCCGGCTAGCGCGGTCGCGCGGAGCTCGACGATGGCTGCATCCGCCGACACCTCGGAAGCGAGGCCCGCCCGGCGCTGGCTCATCGTTCCTATCGTCGTCTCGATGGTCGCTGCGGTCTCGGTCATCGCCTTGCTGCGCCGAGGGGCCGCGCCGATCCGCTTCGTGTCGCCGACCGAGCCGCCAGCAACAACGACCCCCGCCGCGGCCGCGCCGGCAGCGGCCGTCAGCGCACCGCCGCGGGTGCCGACGACCGCGGTGACTACGGCGGCCGCCAACGTACCCGCTTCGTCCACGGAGCCAGCCGCGAGCGCTCGTCCGGCGGCGCGCCCCGCTGGCTCGACGGTCAAGAGCCGCCCAAGGGCGACAGCCCCCCCGGCATCGGCTACCCTTCCTGTCGTCAACCCTGGCGACCCGACCAAGGATCTTGGTGAACACCGCAACTAGGCTGCTTGCCGCCACGATCGTCGCCCTCCTGGTCCTGGGAGCGAGCCGACCCGCCTTGGCACAGAGCCAGGATGCAGCCGCGGCCGAGACCGCGTTTCAGCTCGGGCGAAAGGCCCTCGCCGACAAGCGCTACGGCGAGGCGTGCGACGCGTTCCGCGAGAGCCAGCGCATCCAGAGCGCGACCGGGACGCTCTTCAACATCGGCTTGTGCAGCATGGCGCTCGGTCGGACCGCCACGGCATGGGCGGCGTTCAAGGC